>NZ_WHJI01000149.1:0-1024 GCF_011682155.1 Massilia sp. CCM 8734 | reverse complement strand
GACAGCAAGTCTCGAACTCGGCGTCAATCACCTTCCCCGCAGTGACCGGCGCGGCTGTCACCGTGACGCACGTCGCCGTTTTTGATGCACTCAATGCCGGCAATATGCTGTTCTCGGCGCCGATGCTTTCCTCGAAGACGCTGCAGGTAGGCGACGTGCTGTCCTTTGCACCTGGCACCCTGATCGCGAATCTGAACTAAGTCGGCATGAATTCCTTCGGCTTAAACAGCGCGGCCGTCAATGGAAATGCAACGCGGGTAGTTCTCGGCGCGGCGCTGTTCGCGGCCGCCGGTTCCTTGACCGCCAATGCGACCCGCACGCAGTTCGCGGGCGCCGTGGCGACGGGGGGATCGGCGGGCAAGGGCGCCGGTGGCGTGCGTATCGCGATGGGCGCGGCGCTGATTCGGCCTGAATTTTATGCGTCGGCTGAATGGGTGCTGGCAACGACCGCCGGCGCCACTTCCTACGCGAGTCTCACCGCGCGGGCCGCGCATACTGAAGCGTTGTGCAGCACGACCTTCGGCTTCGTCGCCGGTGGCACGATCATCCGCCCAGGTGTGGCGGCCGGCGCCGCAACCTTCATCACAAGTGCCGACCCTCTCGTCACGATCGGCTACGCCGCAACCGGCGTAAGTACGTTCTCGCTGTATGCGGAAGCGGGCGTCAGGCGCAACGGCCAAAGTACGACGGAGCGCGAGGGACGCGCGTCGGCGACATTCGGGTTGACGGCCAATGCCGCGGCGTTGCGGACCGCCATGGGCGTTGCTGCGACCGTGGCCAGTTTCAACGCGTCCACCGACTCCGTGAAGATCCACGGCGGGGGCGCCACCATGGTGTCCTCTCTCGGGGTGCTGGCCGCAGGGTCGTCGGACGGCTGTCGGGTAGAGTTCACCAGCGCGTTGAGCGCGCAGCCGACGCTGACCCAGCCGGGCCAGGCCGAGTTTACTTCCAGCCTACAGATCGCGGCCGTACCTATGGTCACGATCGAGGGCGCGGCACAGCCGGTCCTGTTCGAGTCCGGATG
>NZ_WHJI01000148.1:0-1024 GCF_011682155.1 Massilia sp. CCM 8734 | reverse complement strand
CATCCGGACTCGAACAGGACCGGCTGTGCCGCGCCCTCGATCGTGACCATAGGTACGGCCGCGATCTGTAGGCTGGAAGTAAACTCGGCCTGGCCCGGCTGGGTCAGCGTCGGCTGCGCGCTCAACGAGCTGGTGAACTCTACCCGACAGCCGTCCGACGACCCTGCGGCCAGCACCCCGAGAGAGGACACCATGGTGGCGCCCCCGCCGTGTATCTTCACAGAGTCGGTGGACGCGTTGAAACTGGCCACGGTCGCAGCAACGCCCATGGCGGTCCGCAACGCCGCGGCATTGGCCGTCAACCCGAATGTCGCCGACACGCGTCCCTCGCGCTCCGTCGTACTTTGGCCGCTGCGCCTGACGCCCGCTTCCGCATACAGGGAGAACGTACTTACGCCGGTTGCGGCGTAGCCGATCGTGACGAGAGGATCGGCGCTTGTGATGAAGGTTGCGGCGCCGGCCGCCACACCTGGGCGGATGATCGTGCCACCGGCGACGAAGCCGAAGGTTGTGCTGCACAACGCTTCAGTATGCGCGGCCCGCGCGGTGAGACTCGCGTAGGAGGTGGCGCCGGCGGTCGTTGCCAGCACCCATTCAGCCGACGCATAAAATTCAGGCCGAATCAGCGCCGCGCCCATCGCGATACGCACACCACCGGCGCCCTTGCCCGCCGATCCCCCCGTCGCCACGGCGCCCGCGAACTGCGTGCGGGTCGCATTGGCGGTCAAAGAACCGGCGGCCGCGAACAGCGCCGCGCCGAGAACTACCCGCGTTGCATTTCCATTGACGGCCGCGCTGTTTAAGCCGAAGGAATTCATGCCGGCTTAGTTCAGATTCGCGATCAGGGTGCCAGGTGCAAAGGACAGCACGTCGCCTACCTGCAGCGTCTTCGAGGACAGCATCGGCGCCGAGAACAGCATATTGCCGGCATTGAGTGCATCAAAAACGGCGACGTGCGTCACGGTGACAGCCGCGCCGGTCACTGCGGGGAAGGTGATTGACGCCGAGTTCGAGACTTGCTGTC
>NZ_WHJI01000147.1:0-1038 GCF_011682155.1 Massilia sp. CCM 8734 | reverse complement strand
AAAGCGCCGCGAACTGACGGAATAGTTCGTTGAAGTACCTACCTATAATATCTGCAGGCAAATCCACAGATCTTGGGGAAATACGATAGTACTCGGAGTCTTCGGACAAAGAGATAGTGCGCCTAAGGGCTTCCAAGAAAAACCTCTAAACTTCAGGTAATTAGTACCAGTACCGTAAACCGACACAGGTAGTTGAGGAGAGAATCCTAAGGTGCTCGAGAGATTCATGGCTAAGGAATTAGGCAAAATAGACCCGTAACTTCGGGAGAAGGGTCGCCCTGTAGCAATACAGGGCCGCAGTGAAGAGGTCCAGGCGACTGTTTATCAAAAACACAGGGCTCTGCAAAATCGTAAGATGAAGTATAGGGCCTGACACCTGCCCGGTGCTGGAAGGTTAAGAGGAGATGTTATCTTCGGAGAAGCATTGAATTGAAGCCCCAGTAAACGGCGGCCGTAACTATAACGGTCCTAAGGTAGCGAAATTCCTTGTCGGGTAAGTTCCGACCTGCACGAATGGTGTAACGATCTGGACACTGTCTCAGCCATGAGCTCGGTGAAATTGTAGTAACGGTGAAGATGCCGTTTACCCGCAGTGGGACGAAAAGACCCTGTGCACCTTTACTATAGCTTAGTATTGACCTTGGATAAATGATGTGTAGGATAGGTTGGAGACTGTGAAGTGGCGTCGCCAGGCGTTGTGGAGTCATTGTTGAAATACAACCCTTTGTTTATCTGAGGCCTAACCCCACAAACGTGGGGGACATTGCTTGGTGGGTAGTTTGACTGGGGTGGTCGCCTCCAAAAGAGTAACGGAGGCTTCTAAAGGTTCCCTCAGTACGCTTGGTAACCGTGCGTAGAGTGCAATGGCATAAGGGAGCTTGACTGAGAGACATACAGGTCGATCAGGTACGAAAGTAGAGCATAGTGATCCGGTGGTTCCGCATGGAAGGGCCATCGCTCAAAGGATAAAAGGTACGCCGGGGATAACAGGCTGATCTCCCCCAAGAGCTCATATCGACGGGGGGGTTTGGCACCTCG
>NZ_WHJI01000146.1:0-1044 GCF_011682155.1 Massilia sp. CCM 8734 | reverse complement strand
TACGCGAGGAACCTTACCAAGGCTTAAATGTAGATTGACCGGTTTGGAAACAGATCTTTCGCAAGACAATTTACAAGGTGCTGCATGGTTGTCGTCAGCTCGTGCCGTGAGGTGTCAGGTTAAGTCCTATAACGAGCGCAACCCCTGTTGTTAGTTGCCAGCGAGTCAAGTCGGGAACTCTAACAAGACTGCCAGTGCAAACTGTGAGGAAGGTGGGGATGACGTCAAATCATCACGGCCCTTACGCCTTGGGCTACACACGTGCTACAATGGCCGGTACAGAGAGCAGCCACTGGGCGACCAGGAGCGAATCTATAAAACCGGTCACAGTTCGGATCGGAGTCTGCAACTCGACTCCGTGAAGCTGGAATCGCTAGTAATCGGATATCAGCCATGATCCGGTGAATACGTTCCCGGGCCTTGTACACACCGCCCGTCAAGCCATGGAAGCTGGGGGTGCCTGAAGTCGGTGACCGCAAGGAGCTGCCTAGGGTAAAACTGGTAACTAGGGCTAAGTCGTAACAAGGTAGCCGTACCGGAAGGTGCGGCTGGAACACCTCCTTTCTAGAGCCTTAGTGTTAGCACTTGTGCACGCTGAGGAAAAAAGAAGAAGCTTTAAAGGTTTTAATTTTAAGACTATTTTACTCTTGCTGTTAGTTCAAATAATAAATTTTAGGAATAAGAGTGTCTCGTAGCTCAGCTGGTTAGAGTACTACACTGATAATGTAGGGGTCGACAGTTCGAGTCTGTCCGAGACAACTATTTAAACTTAAAAAAAGGAAATTTTAGAAGTTGAAAGATTAAGGATCAAAAAGTTCATAATTTTTAATTCACGATTTTTAATTTTTAATTAAAAAGGGGGATTAGCTCAGCTGGCTAGAGCGCCTGCCTTGCACGCAGGAGGTCAACGGTTCGACTCCGTTATTCTCCACTGATTTACTATAATATAGTAAATAAAAGTTCATTGACATATTGAGATAAGAAATAATAAAAAGTAGAAAGCGTTTTTTACTATTTATAGTAAAAGACAAAAAAAACGGTCAT
>NZ_WHJI01000145.1:0-1065 GCF_011682155.1 Massilia sp. CCM 8734 | reverse complement strand
AAAGATTTTTTCTCATATAATATGAACAAGGTCAGGAAAGAGATGGAGTGTTCAGAAGAAGAAAATATCAATGATATTGACTTATGGTTTACTGATGTATTGCTGTATATGGATATTCTGGATAAAGTGAGCACCTAATTCTGGATAAAAGTGAGCAGTATAAATGAACTCAAAAAGGTGTCTAAAAAGTAGTTTAAAAGTATAAAATTATTTTACTCTATTGGTTGTTTTTCTATTTTCTTTTTTCTCATTGATTCTCCCTTTAATTCTATCCGAAGAGCATTGTGAACGATTCTGTCTAAAATTGCATCTGCAATGGTTTGTTCAGCAATGACTTCATGCCAGGATTCAACTGGGAGCTGCGAAGCAATAATAGTTGATTTTTTCCCATGCCTGTCCTCAATTATCTCCATAAGATCCTGCCTTTTAAAGTTATCTAATGATTGAAGCCCAAAATCATCTAGTATAATGAGGTCCTGCTTTTCTATTTTATTAATTTCTTTTATGTAAGAGCCGTCAGCTTTAGCCATTTTAAGTTTAGAGAAAAGTTTATTGATATTAAAATACATTACTTTGTAGCCCATCATACAGGCTTTATAACCAATTGCCGTAGCTATAAAGCTTTTGCCAACACCCGTACTTCCACAGACCAGGATGTTTTGTTTGTTTTTTATAAAATCACAAAACTCAAGTCTGTTTACCAAGTTTTTATCTACTCCTCTGGAACTGTCAAAATCGATTTCTTCCATAAAAGCTTTATACCTAAACTTGGCAGTATTGATCAATCTTTCTACTTTTCGATTTTCTCTGTCATCATATTCAGAGTTAATTAAATAAGCAATAAGTTCATCATTTGTGTAATCGATACTACTTGCCTCTAAAGTAGTATTAAAGGCTCTGGACATTCCGTAGAGCCTTAACTGTTTCATTTTTTCTAATGTTTGATCATTCATATAGTTATTTTATTAATGGTTGTTATTTGTAATATTCCTTGCCTCTAATATTATTATGTATTGGTATTTCTTTATCTTCAATAGCAGGATCTTCATCAATGAAGTCTAATCC
>NZ_WHJI01000144.1:0-1068 GCF_011682155.1 Massilia sp. CCM 8734 | reverse complement strand
CAATGGTTTCCGTCTTCATCTTGGCAACAGTAATGGTCCAGGCCCCACCGATGCTATCGGTCTCGTTCTGCACCACGGTCTTGGTCCGGTTCGCCCCAATCGTGATGGTCTCGTTGATCCCCACATCCTCGGTGCGGTTGTCGCCGATGCTGATGGTCTCGTCATGATCGACCCGCTCCTTGCGGTTGTTGTGTACCGTAATCGTTTCATCGCGGTCCACGGTCTCCGTACGGTCGCGCTTGACGAGGGTGGTCTCATCCCGGTCGATGGTCTTGCGGCGATCGTTCCCAACCCACTTGTCCTCGTCGTGCTCGACCTCGGTCAGCTGGTCCTTCTCGGCATGCAGCCACAACTGTTCCTGGCCCTTTTTATCCTCGAAACGCAAGGCATTGGCGGTGTTGTAGTTGCCCTTCGGCGTGGAACGCGTCAGCACGCCGCTCTGGGTCTTGTTCTCAGGCAGCGTCCACGGCACCATGGTGTCTTCGTTTGGCACCATGCCGGTCACCAACGGCCGATCCGGGTTGCCGTCCATGAACTGGACGATCACTTCCGAGCCGATGCGCGGAATCGCCGTCACGCCGAAGTTGGCGCCCGACCACGAGGTAGCCACGCGGATCCACGCCGAGCTTTTCTCGTCGTATTCGCCGATGCGGTCCCAGTGGAACTGCACGCGCACGCGGCCGTACTTATCGGTGTGAATCTCTTCGCCCTTCGGCCCCACCACCAGCGCAGTTTGCAGCCCGTAAATCTTCGGCTCGATGCTGTTGTAGCCGCGCCCCGGACGCCATGGAATCTGCTTGCGGATGCAGGAGACGCGGTTTTCGTAGTACGACGGCGTTTCCACATTCACCTGGTAATTGTTGCTGGCCGTGTGGCGCACTTCCAGGATCAGGAAGTTTTTCGAGCCGTCGTCAAAGTGTTCCGTCAAGGTAAAGCTGCGACCCGGCATGGCGTAGCGGTCGTTGCCGGCGCCTTCGAAATGCTTGCCGGACGCTTCGATTTCTTCCAGCCGCAAGCGGGTCTTGGCGTCGCCGTCGCCGGCGTCCTTGAAGCCGTAGGCGCCCACGT
>NZ_WHJI01000143.1:0-1094 GCF_011682155.1 Massilia sp. CCM 8734 | reverse complement strand
CGCGCTGGAGCGCAGCGGAAGGGCCGCGCCGAAGGGAATTCCCGAGCCCGAAGGGCCGAGACCCGGGCCTTACCGGGGCTCGGTTCACGAGAGGAACGGGTTTCGGCCCCAGATGTTGCTTTTTGCCTTTTCCAGCTGTGGTATACAATTTGGGGCCAATAATCGGTACTGAAAGCCTCTGCTACAAAGCTGGCGCCCAATCGTTCCTGCAAATAGGTGGTATGAATAGACTGGCGAAAAAGGGGTCAAGCAACCTTGGCATATTCACCGGGCCGATGGGCACCGTTATACTTCGCAGCGCTCTTTGGCAACGGTGATGTGATCGCGGCGACCGACGGTGGCCTGCCTAATTTGCATGACTGTTGGCCGATCTGCCTGGCACCGATGCTGGCCGCGCAGCGTGCCAGCGTAGCAAGTCGACCGCCCGACCGGCATGGGAACAAAGCGCGCGTCGGTGGCGCGTTCCATGCCGGCGGCAGCGCAGCGGCACGACGTGGCCTCGTGCCGAAGGCGCCGGTCAGCCTCGATGATCCGCCAGGCGCCTTCGGTGCCGGCACCGCCGTTGCACGCGCGCGAGACAGCGGCGCGGGCTGGAGGCAATGCAAATGCCCGACGTGACCCTGGCTCCTGCTGGCGAGCCAAGATCAGAGCGTCTCCAGACGGGGCCATCGACCTGAATGGCGATGAGTGTTCAAAAAACGATAGCCGCGACCAAGTGCTGGGAAGAAGTGCGACCACACAACGAAGCCGCACTTCTTTCGTGATTATTCGATAATGTCAGCCCGACGTGCGTTGCTGTCCACCATACGGCTCAACCTTCTATCGGCCACGTCTGCTAGGTCACGGGCCAGCTCAATCCCAGTCGACAGACGGCCGCTCATCAAAGACGCTGCAAGTGTAGATCCAGAACCGCAAAACGGGTCCAAAATCTTATCACCAGGCTTCGAAAACGAATGGATTAATGGAAGGTAACTGTTTAGCCTGAGCGAGCACGTGCCAGAGTTGTTCGTTTCTTGAAATCGGTCCATGATGCTGATCATGACAAAACTGCGCCCCCTTCCAGATCTTTCCAAGCTTTCCGCCACGGAAAAGGA
>NZ_WHJI01000142.1:0-1096 GCF_011682155.1 Massilia sp. CCM 8734 | reverse complement strand
GTTGACGAGCTGCATGAGCACCGGACAAATACCGTTGTAGAGATGCTGCGCGCCGGCACCAAGTCAAGGCGCCAGGCGATGATCTTCATGATTACCAACGCCGGCAGCGGGCGCAACGGTCCGTGCTGGGCTTATCACGAGTACGGCGGGCGGGTAGCGCGTGGCGAGGTGATCGACGACAGTTTCTTCACCTACATTTGCGGGTTGGACGAGGACGACGACCCATTCATCGACGAGACTTGCTGGCCGAAGGCAAACCCCTCGTTGCAAGACGCGAATTTGCCTGGTTACAAATACATCCGTGAGCAGGTCACGGAGGCGAAAGGCATGCCATCCAAAGAAGCGCTGGTCCGTCGGCTGAATTTTTGCCAGTGGACGGAAGCCGAATCGCCTTGGATTTCGCACGAAATTTGGAAGGGTGCCAAGCGGGAATTTGATGTCGAAGAGCTGCGCGGCCGTCGCGCGTTCGCCGGCCTGGACCTCTCCAGCACTACCGATTTAACGGGGCTGGTGTTTCTGGTGGAGCCGGTGGACGACGGCGAGCCGTGGAAGTTGGTCCCATACGGCTGGCTGCCTGACGTTGGCCTGCAACGCAAGGCTGACACTGATCGCGTGCCCTACGTGGAGTGGAAAGCCGAAGGCATCCTCAACACAACGCCAGGTCGAGCGATCAGCAAGCGGATCATCCTGCAGAAATTATCTGCAATGACCGACTTCTTCGAGATTGTCGCCTGCGCATACGATCGTTGGCGCATCGAAGACCTGCTGGCAATGGCGTCGGATGACGGCATCAGCTTGCCGCCGATGAAGCCTTTCGGTCAGGGCTTCAAGGATATGAGCCCGGCAGTCGAGGAATTCGAAAGGATGCTCTTGAACGACGAGATCGTTCACAACGGGCACAAGATTTTGACGATGTGCGCCGGTAACGCGATCACCACCGAAGACGGTGCAGGTAACCGCAAACTGGACAAAGAGAAGGCGACTGGGCGTATCGACTTGATCGTCGCTGCCGTGATGGCAATCGGCATCATGCAAACAGCAAAACCTATTAAGGGTGGCTCCCTCGACGACTACCTTTCGGAACAATAAACATGAA
>NZ_WHJI01000141.1:0-1105 GCF_011682155.1 Massilia sp. CCM 8734 | reverse complement strand
CGGCTGCAGGCGCCCGAGGGTCCCGCTGCTGGCCGGTCGCACGTAAAAGCTGCGCGTCTGGCACCAGCGCACCCACTCGTCACAATATTCCGCTACTACATCCCGATTTTTCATCTGTACTGCCTCCATGGTCAATTCGCGGGGCAGTCTAAAGCCGATTAAAGACTAACTTAGATTTCACCTTGAGAGGCGGACACAGAATCGTGAAAAAATAGTACGATAAGCTCAAAAATTACAGCTGAGCACCCTGGCAGGTGACAGAAATCGTCTAAAGTACCGCTTCCGAGTGCTCATCGGCCCGCCAAGGTTTTACGTGAACATTGCATTTTAACAACCAATGTAACTCGTATAGGACGAAAAGGGTATCCGCAAACACTTGTTTTCCGACAGGCCGATTTCGGCCACAAGCGGTCGTTCCACATCCTCAACTAGGCCCGCGTCGTTTAATCTTTGAAAATTTTCAGTAACGCCACTGCCGGGGATGTCGATCCGATCCTGCGGTTTGTTTGAGCCGCTTCGAGGACTTCAACAAGTTCATCGTATTTGTCGGCTTGCCTGTCGTTCAAGTTGGTCATATTCATGCTCCAGCGCGGAAACGTACGGAAGTTTGCTGGCTCGTTGTAAAGTATCCGGGAATTCTTGTGCCGGGGATCAAGTTCGATTTTCTTATAGAGCTTATCGAGCGTCGATACCGGACCTTCCAATACTTGCAAGAACCAACCGCCGTTGTAAAACAAACTGCCGGTGACGTCGAGTGGTCCGTTGTTTTTCTTTGCCGTTTCTTGGATCGCGGCAAGATCTTCCGGAGACATCTTACGTACTGCCTGACTTATGTATACAAGTTGATTAATCGACATTTCACCATCCTTTTGGTTGCGGGGAGATTGGTCGGTTCGGACAGGTAGTGGATGAATAGCTTGACCCGGCACGACCTCTGTTCAACAAGTGCTTGCGTAAGCCATATTACGCTCATCCACCGCAGGAGTCGGCGTCGATTGAATTTGCTCGGCGCAATCGCCCAATTTTCGACGGACCGGGTCAAGCAGACGCGCGGTCTGGCATTGACGGCATTTTTTGCATGCAGCCCTCAACGCTGCATGCGGTA
>NZ_WHJI01000140.1:0-1114 GCF_011682155.1 Massilia sp. CCM 8734 | reverse complement strand
TTAGGTGTTTAGTTTCGTGCGATCATATTCCTCGTCGCAGCATGGCTTTGTTCCGCGCCAGGGCCGTGCTTGACGAGTTGATCGCCGGTTTGCCACCGCGATCGTCCCATCGGTTGCAGCACATCGCATAAACTTCAGTCTATGAGCACACGTATTCATCCCCAAGCCCGCACTACGCCGAAGATCCGGCAGGAAATCAAGGACTCTGGGCTGTCCGATCGCGAGGCCGCCAAGGTCTTCAATATCTCCCGTGCCACGGCTGCCAAGTGGCTTAAACGAGACGATGTACAAGACCGTTCGCACCGCGCCCACACGCTGCATACGACCTTGAGCGCGGCGCAGGAGACCATCGTGCTGTCATTGAGACAGTCGCTCTATCTGCCGCTGGACGACCTGCTGTACATTACCCGCGAGTACATCAACGCCGCCGTTTCGCGGGCAGGCATAGCCCGCCTGCTCAAGCGCGAGGGCATGTCGCGCCTGGAGGATGTCATTCCGAAGGCAGAGGGCGAAACGATCTCGCCCAAGAAGACCTTCAAGGACTATGAGCCGGGCTTCGTTCACGTCGACATTAAATACCTGCCGCAGATGCCGGATGAGACGTCGCGGCGCTACCTGTTCGTGGCCATCGACCGCGCGACACGTTGGGTGTTTCTGCACATCTATGACGATATGACCGACAGCAGTAGCGTCGATTTCCTGCGCCGACTGAAGATTGCCTCGCCGATCAAGATCACCAAAATCCTGACCGACAACGGCTCCCAATTTACTGATCGGTTTGCGATGAAAGACAAGAAGCCCAGTGGCCAGCATGCCTTCGATAAAGTCTGTACGGGCATGGGCATCGAGCACCGTCTGGCACCGCCACGTCACCCGCAAACAAACGGCATGGTCGAGCGCTTCAACGGCCGAATTAGCGAACTGCTGCAACAGACCCGATTCGACAGCCAGGCCGACTTGGAGACGACCTTGCTCAACTACCTGAAGCTGTACAACCACCACATTCCGCAGCGTGCCATTGGTTCCAAAACGCCGATTCAGGCGCTCAAGGAATGGCAGCAAAACAAACCGGAGTTATTCGTTAAACGTGTTTATGACCAGACGAGACTTGACA
>NZ_WHJI01000013.1:0-186724 GCF_011682155.1 Massilia sp. CCM 8734 | reverse complement strand
AGCTGCTCTGAGGTAGAATTCATGCCGGGCAAGGTGCGTTCGTGTTGAAATTGTGTTTTAGGGATAACTCACATTTTATCAATCACTTACGGCATTCTTGCCCTTTTTTATGCAAAATTCAGGCTAGCAGCCTGTCGGACTTGGGGAGTCGAAGCGAAAAAATGGCTGGGCGAGGCCAGATTTTGACGATTTCGCAGTGCCAATAGCAAGCTATTGGCCGAGAAAGCGGCGAAATATGGACCGTCCCAGGTATTTTTGCAGCCGACGATCCCAAGTCCGACAGGCTGCTAGCCCATTCTTGCTTTTTCTTCGCGGCTGAAAAAAGTCGTACCTGAAACCCGCGCACAGCAGCGGGCTTTATCGCCAACCCCGAGGACGGCGAGATGTGTGACGGCACGGGAAGGCGGGAGAACTCCCCTCGTACGCCGCCGCCATTGTTTCCTGCTGGGTTTTCGTATCAGGACCGATTTTTCGCATCCCAGCACCGGCTTCCCTCGTGCAAAATTACCCGCATCGAAAGCGGCATCATCGGGTTACCCGAAATTATCTCCAGGCTTAAGTCGCAAAAGATCGAAAATAGCTCAGGGGATTACCGTTAAAATAACCATAGGTGTTAATGCCGCCGTCAAGCCCAATGGGATCCGACTGGATGTGCCTGCCGGTCTGCAAATCCTAATCCCGTGATAGTTGTAGCATCAACGCTTTGCATCAGACCTGCTGTGTCACCCTGTTATTGTAGGAACCCTAAACGGGAAGACTCCAGAAAAATAATACGCCGCTAACGATAGCATAATCGACCAGACTAAAGATATGAAGACAAACTTCTTTAACGCATCTATTCTGCCTTTCTTAAGCAATGCGTGAACAATAAAAACTTGCAATGGATTAACAATCAAAAAGATCATTAAAAATAGCATCGCATTTTGCGTTTTTTCATAAAACTCAGAACCAACAATCATGCCACTTAGAATTGTTGACGTACTTCTAAAATTAAAAGAAACGAAAGCAAAAAAGCAAAAAAGCAAGGAGCAAAATACTCCAATAACTTTAGCGAACTTATCCATTGCATTTACATTTCACTGTTTTTTTCCTGACTGCAGGAAAAGGCTTGACTGTTGCAGAAAACGGCCACAGTGGCGCCACATATAAAACTAAACCAGCGAAACCCGAAACATCTGATGATCCATTCATGGCGCCATGCAGTTGATCCACATACGAGTTAGCTCCAGTGCCAGCGTCGCAACTCATAATATCTATCGGCATACCTGGTTTGTAGTTGGGATCTTTCTTAATTATCTCTGCTAAAGCTTGGGCGCTGATTGCATCTTTTTTGTCTGGGGTTGGTCCAAATATTCCCTCTTTGCCATGTCCGTAAATCGTATATCTGCCCGGATTATCGGGAACACCCTCTGCAGCTTTATATTCCGCAGTATTTTTAGGGAAAACGATGTTCTTGGCTAAACCATAAGGATCAAAAAAATTGAGTGGATCTCCTCCCACATAGCCGTAGGTGTTTAAACCTCCGAGCAATCCAATCGGATCGCTCTGCACATACCGCCCCGTCTGCGGATCGTAGTCCCTGTAGTAGTTGTAGTGTAAGCCAGTTTCCGCATCCTCAATTTGCCCTGGCAAACGCAGGTTCGACACGATGGTCGGCTGCGCACCGCCTGCTGCGGGGCTGGTGATCTGTGCCTGTCCAAATGCATCGTAACTGGCCGCCCAAACGATGTTGCCGGCGCGGTCGGTTGCCTGCAGCGGCGCCAAGCGCTGGTCATGGTGATAGTAGCCAACAGTGTCGTGGCCATTGCTGTTTTTGGTCTTGATGAACAAAGTGCCCGTCGTGAAAGCCGAATCTGGACGAGGACCATATTGGGTGGCGATGGATGCTGGTCCATTGACGCTCACGCTCAGATCGGCGTTCAGGGTTACCGGCTGGGTCGCCTCCGCAATCAGTCCTTCTTGGGCGTAAAGGAAATAGGTGCGCATTGCCGGCGTCAGCGCGACACCGCTCCTGTGCCGGTACTGCTCCTTCCAGATGCGTCGGCCGACTGCATCATAACCGTAGCGTGCGATCAGGCGCTGCGAACCATCCTTGACGGCAATTAGCCGGTTTTCCAGATCGTAGACAAAATGCGTAAGCACGTTTCCCGGTTCTTTTTTCAGGATAAGACTCCCCGCATCGTCATACTCGTAGCTGGTCGCGTCCGCACCAGTGCCCCGCTGTTTGAGCCGATTATTGACGTCATAAGTCCATGCACCCACAACACGGCTGTGCGCGATCCGGTTCGCAACGTCGTCCAACGTGAATGTCTCTGTATCATTCCCTAGTACACTGCCACTTCCGCTCTCGACTGTTTTCAGGCGCAGCTCATCATCGTAACTGTACGACTTCACCGTGGATAGCCCCGCGTTGGCGTCCGTACGCGCGTCTTGCTTTAACTCCTGGAGAGCGCCGTACTTGCTGACCAAGTTCAGCAACGGCTGCTGATTAGGCGCTGTCACATCAAGCTGGACAGGATTAAGCAGGTCATCATACTTTCTGCTTTGAATCGTCCCTCCGGGCAGGATCGCCGTGGAAGGGACTGTCCAGTTGAAAGCGCTGACGCTGATGCGGCCTTCGCCAGGCACTTCGACAGTATCAAGCTCGCCATGTTTACTGTAGCCGTAGCCGACCACGGCGCCATCAGGCCACTTTAACGCGGTCTTCTTGCCACCTGGGCTGTAAGAATAGGAATAGCCCATCTTGAATCCACCCGGATAAGTCACCGTCTCGCCCGTATGGCGATTTGCCTCGTCATAGGCAATGATGCCACTGGACTGCGTGCCGGCGTCGTCGTTGCTCCACCCGGCCAACCGATCAGCGTCATTCCAGTCGTACTTTACCGTGCGTTGCAACACATCACTCTTGTCGTAGAATAGTTTTTTTACCAGCCGATTCGCATCATCATAGGTGAACCGGATTTTACTCTGATCAAAATCGACATACTGCTCAACATTTCCCGCCAAGTCATACGACGTATGTGCAGTTTGCCCCAAGGCCAGCCTGTCCTTGACGACGCGACCGTTACGATCATAGTCGAAGCGATGCACGTTGCCTTTAGCGTCGGTTACTTCCAGCAAGTTGCCACGCGCGTCGTATGCCAAACGGGTCGTTTTCTTGAGTCGATCGGTCTGTATCAATGGCTGGCCAAAATGGTTATGCTGCGCCGTATCTGCCTTGCCATAGTGGTCGGTGTTGCCATTGGCGGAGCCGCGCAGATCGTATCCACTCTGCGTAGTGTGCGTGACGCCATTGCGCTCGACCAGGGTGGTCGCGGTTGGGCGTTCCAGTGCGTCATATCGGTTGCGTTGCACATAGGTTGGGTAGCGGATTTCCGTGGGCGAGTTCAAGCTCCCCAAGGTTCCGTCCGCGCTTCCGTCATCGATCTGATAGCTGAACCGGGTTGCGTTACCCATACCATCGACCATTTTGCTCATGCGCTGAAAGTTATCGTACTCCATCAACTTTTCTCGCCCATCTCCATCGCGCAGAACGATCGGCGAGCCTTGGTGGTCATAACCAACGGTTGCCGGCGTCAACGACGCGGCCGCACTGTCCAACACCCGATTGAGGGCGTCATAACGCGTAGTTGTCTTGCGCTCAAGCGGATCGGTCGTTACAAGCACATTGCCGACTTTGTCGCGGGCCAAACGCCATGACTTGTTTAAGGCATTGGTACGTTTCACCAGAAGACCCATGGCGTCGTACTGCATGACGCTGGTTAACTTGCGCGGATCTGTCAGGCTGACGCGATTTCCCGTGCGGTCATGCACGAAGATGAAGTGACCCTTTTCAGGTTCGGTAAGGGTTTCGATATTGCCGCGGGCATCATAGCTGATGAGGGTGACCGCATCGGCGGTGACGGTGCCGTTGGCTTCGCTGCGTCCCTTGACAGTAGTACTGGTGGTAAACCCGCGCTCATCGACTTTCGATTCCGTCACGCGCTCGTCGGCGGTCCCGGCCGCTTCCACAAGCCGGCTCATATTACCTTTGGCATCACGCTCGAAGCGCGTCTTTACGCCAAGTTCATCAGTGGTTTCCACCAGGGCGAGGTTGACGGCGGAGTAAGCGCGCTTGAGCGTCGTGCCGTCCTCCTGGGTCAGTTCGACCACTTGCTCAAACTCGTTAAAGGCGGTACGCGTGCTGAACCCACGCGCGTTGGTGCTGGTCTCGGCCCGCGCGCCGGAATCGTAGCGCAATTCCTCATCGACACGCCCGTTGACTACGCGTCGCACCAATTTGGCCGAACGGTCGTGCGTCAGGTCGTCCACCCGCCGTCCGCTGGCCGTTTCCGGACCCGTAATGCGGCTCGAGAACTGCTTGTTGGCATCGTCGTAGTCGAACTCGTAGTCGGTCACGCCGCCGTCGGCGGCCGTGCGCTGGGTGACCGATCCGCCGGCATAGGCGAGCTTTTCTTTGCGCCCTTCCTGATCCGTGACCGTGATGATGTTGTTGCTCGTGTCATATTCGTAGAACATCGAATTGCCGCGCGCGTCGATCACCTCGGCCAGGCGATTGGCCGCGTCATACTTGTACTTGACGCTGCGCGCGGGCAGGTCCAGCGCCATGCCGGCGATCGGGTAATCGCGCACTTCGGTGATCAGATTGCCCGTGTAATGCAGGCTGTACAAGACGCGCCCGTTGGCGTCGATCACGCCGCGCAAGGTGCCGCCCTTGTCGCGCACCATCCAGACGGTATTGTTGTTCTTGTCGCCGTAGGCCACCACCTGGCCCTGCGTGTTGTAGTTGACCCACTCGCCGGTCTTGTCGCTCCAGCGGTAACCATTGGCAATCTTGACCGGCGCCAGGATCATGCTGCCCGCCGCCAGCTGCGTGTACGCGGTCGCGCTGGCCGTGTCCGGCACGGCGTCCACCGCGCGTTTTTCGAGCATGGTCCGGTTCGAATAGGCATAGCGGCCCTGCTCGCCCGTGTACAGCTCGTTCTTGCGGCGCAGCGCTTCCAGGTCGCGCACCGGCGCCGTCTTTTGCCCATCCCCATGCATGCACAAGGAAAAATAGTCGGAAGAGACCCACCGCGGCGTCGGATAGTCTTCCTTATCCTTCTCGCCCATCAGGCTGTTGAAGGGGGTGGTCCGTTCCGACAGCATGGCAATGCCGATCGGCTTGTCGCCAATGAGCACCAGGCCGGTGGACGGTTTCCAGTCTTCGTCGACCATGACCCAGCATGCCCCGCCCCCGTCGCCGTCCATTGGCTTGCCTGCCACGCCCACAGCGCCTGAGCTGCTCGACGACGAGCTGGTCAGGTTGGTCCAGCTTTGCGACAGGCTTTCCCAATGCGGATTGAACTTCCACTCCTTGCCCGTCCAGACGCGTCCCCAGCTCACCGCTCCTGCCGTGCTCGACAGTTTCATGTCGTCCACCGTGATGGCCGCGCTGCCGTTGGGGATCGAAATTGAGACTCCGTTCGGGGACACATCTTGCTGGGCTAAGACAGATGTCGTTGCCATGCCAAAAGTGATGCAGGCAAGCGCGCTGAGGATGCGGCGCGACGTTCGAAACAATACAGGGCTGATCTGGAGCATGTTCTTTTTTATTGTGATGGATTAGGCACGCCGAGACGCGCCCATAAAAGGCATCAATCGTTGTGTTTCGTTAGGGGGCCGTACGTTGCTGCGCTTTGACGGACAGATCCAGGCGACGCGGCATCGTGCGTATCATGTTGCCGCCAATAACCAAAAATGCCACGAAAGTCAAATGGGCCGCAAACGCCATGCGGCAATGTCAGCGACGCCATTTCCAGTCGCTTTGATTGGTCGCTCAGACGGCATGACGAGCCGTCCCGTCATCTTCAGTATGACGCGACAGTTTTCAAACTCACAAGGTTTCACCATGACGGCCAGCCTTCGCGTTGCTAAAAATGACAATAGTGCAACGGGGAAATCTTATCGAAAATAGTTCTCAGTTTCAATGTTTTTTGTTAGATTTGGTTTTTATTGGAGCAAAATGAGACGCTCAGTTGAAAAATGGAAAGTAACTGGCTGACGTGGAGTAATTGTGATAGAACTGTAATGATGGTAAATTTGCCGTTGATGCCGGGTACGCTCCAAGGAACGTCCTGATCAGTTCCAGACGTACCGGCACCCTTGCGAGGCAGATGACAAGCGTTACAGCAGCACGTCGTGGCTTTCCCATGCGGCGGTGACGGGCGTGCCCCCCCCCCCTCAGACGCCAGCACATACGTGCTTTTGTCTTCGCCGTCGAAGGCAGTGCCGCTCGAGCGCACTGCAACGACTTTCGCGTAGCCCGCAGTGGCGCCGCAATTTCTCCAGATGGTCGTCAGCGTCGAATATCCATTCGGCGAGGTCGATTCGGATAAGGGAGGTCGTTTCCGCACGGTCCACTCAAGTCCAGGCAAGCGCTCAGAGACGATGCCACGGCCAGCAATGCGAGCGAACGCATCATGCAATTGCCCCTGTTAAACGCATGCGCCATGCATGCGCGGCGGCTGCGCACAACAAAAAGCCCCGCTCTCCTGCGAGAACGGGGCTGTATGCGCCGCGCCTGGGCGCGGCGGCAATCGTACATTCTTACATCTGCTCGATCATCACATCGCCGAAACCGGAGCACGACACTTGGGTCGCGCCTTCCATCAAACGCGCGAAGTCATAGGTAACCTTTTTCGAAGCGATCGATTTTTGCATCGACGAGATGATCAGGTCAGCCGCTTCCAGCCAGCCCATGTGACGCAGCATCATTTCAGCCGACAGGATCAGCGAACCCGGGTTCACATAGTCCTTGCCTGCGTACTTCGGCGCGGTGCCGTGGGTCGCTTCGAACATGGCGACCGAGTCCGACAGGTTGGCGCCCGGAGCGATGCCAATACCGCCCACTTGTGCGGCCAGCGCGTCGGAAATATAGTCGCCGTTCAGGTTCAGGGTCGCAATGACGCTGTACTCGGCCGGACGCAACAGGATCTGCTGCAGGAACGCATCGGCGATCGAATCCTTGACGATGATGTCCTTGCCGGTCTTCGGATTCTTGAACTTGCACCATGGGCCACCATCGATCAGCTCGGCGCCGAATTCTTTCTGTGCCAGTGCGTACGCCCAATCGCGGAAGCCGCCTTCGGTGTACTTCATGATGTTACCTTTGTGAACGATGGTCACGGAAGGCTTGTCATTGTCGACGGCGTACTGGATCGCCTTGCGCACCAGGCGCTCGGTGCCTTCGATCGACACTGGCTTGATGCCCAGGCCCGAAGTCTCAGGGAAGCGGATCTTGGTGACGCCCATTTCCTTGATCAGGAAATCCATCAGTTTCTTGGCGCCTTCGGACCCTTGCTGGTATTCGATACCGGCGTAGATGTCTTCCGAGTTTTCGCGGAAGATGACCATGTCGGTCTTCTCTGGCTCACGCACTGGCGAAGGCACGCCGGTGAAGTAACGCACCGGGCGCAGGCAGACGTACAGGTCGAGCTGCTGGCGCAGGGCGACGTTGAGCGAACGGATGCCGCCGCCAACCGGGGTCGTGAGCGGTCCCTTGATCGACACAACGTAGTCCTTCAGCACTTCCAGGGTTTCTTCCGGCAGCCACACGTCCGGGCCGTACACGGTGGTCGACTTCTCGCCGGCATAGATTTCCATCCAGCTGATCTTGCGCTTGCCGCCGTAGGCCTTGGCCACGGCTGCGTCGATGACCTTGATCATGACCGGGCTGATATCGACGCCGGTGCCATCGCCTTCGATGTAGGGAATGACTGGATTATCTGGTACATTCAGCGAAAAATCGGCGTTGACCGAGATTTTTTGGCCGTCAGCAGGTACTTTGATATGTTGATACATCGTGATCTCCGAAGTGGACGCATAGCAGGCGACAACAATGTTGCGTCTGTCAGGCATGGTCTGCAATCTGAATTGGTTACTATAAATACGACGAGAGTTGTAGTCTTCTATAAGACATAAGACGCGCGTTTCATATTATGCACCAGTATTTTACTAGGCGCTACGGTTTTGCGACACTAACAAATGACCCGCCAGGCGAACGGCGGGCCGAACATCTTTCCAGCGACTCAATTATGCCCCTCATTCTCTTTAACAAGCCGTTCCAGGTGCTGTGCCAGTTCTCGCCCCAGGCGGGACGCGAAACGCTGGCCGACTACCTGCGCACGCCCGGGATCTACCCGGCCGGCCGGCTCGACGCCGACAGCGAAGGGCTGATGCTGCTCACCGACGATGGCCGCCTGCAGCACAGCATCGCCCATCCGGACCACAAGGAAGCGAAGACCTACCTGGTGCAGGTGGACGGCGCGCCCGGTGCGGAGGCATTGGCGCGGCTGCAGGCGCCGCTCGACCTGGGCGACTTTGTCACCAAGCCGTGCAAGGCGGTGCAGATTGCCGAACCGGGCTGGCTGTGGCCGCGCACGCCGCCGATCCGGGTGCGCGCCGACAAGCCGACCAGCTGGATCGCGATTACTTTGCAGGAGGGGAAAAACCGGCAGGTGCGCAGGATGACGGCGGCGGTGGGATTGCCGACCCTGCGGCTGGTACGCAGCAGCATCGGCCCGTTTTCGCTGGCCACGCACCCCTTGATGCCGGGGGAATGGGTGGAAGTGCCGGCCGGGGATATGAAGAAAATCTGAAGCGCACCCGGAACCGGGCTTGCTTCTACACCGGGGTCAGACCCCGGTTTTGCTTGTTGGGGGTCTGACCCCGGTGTAGAAACAAGCCCGGTTTCGATAAAGAGGACCCGGGCAGTTTCCAAGTCGCAATTCTTAAGCCGGGGTCAGACCCCAGACAAACAAAACCGGGGTCTGACCCCGGTTTAAGAATTGCGACTTGGAAACTGCAAACGAAAAAAACCCGCCGGGGCCGAAGCCAGGCGGGTTTTTGAACATGCTCACAAGCTCAACCGGCGGACCGAAGTCCACCAGCGGCGATGGCTATTAAGCCAGCGCTTTCAGAGCAGCAGCCAGACGGCTCTTGTGACGCGCTGCCTTGTTCTTGTGGATGATTTTCTTGTCGGCGATGCTGTCGATGGTCGACACGGATGCCTGGAAGATCGACGCTGCGGCGGCTTTGTCGCCAGCCTGGATAGCCTTGCGCACTGCTTTGATAGCGGTACGCAGGGTCGAACGCTGCGACGAATTGTGAGCGTTTTGCTTAACTGCTTGACGAGCGCGCTTGCGTGCTTGTGCGGTATTTGCCATGGAATTTCCTAAATCGGGGTCAAGTTGCGTTTGCAAACAATAGCGTCTGTCAAACCAGTGTTTTTTCTACACCTTGTGTGTCAAACCAGTGCCTGCCAAACATTAGTGTCTGCGTAACAGAATTCTGTACAGCCTTCGATTATAGCGAAAAGTTCCGGTAAGGGCAATTCAAAAATCAACATTTGTCGGCCGCCCCCGTCCGCATCACCCTTGCCGGGCTATAATCCCGGCCCATGAACTTGCTCAAAACCCTGGCTGCCATCTCCAGCATGACCATGCTGTCCCGCGTCACCGGCCTGCTGCGCGAAAGCCTTTTCGCGCGCGCCTTCGGCGCTTCGGAATTCACCGATGCCTTCAACGTCGCCTTCCGCATTCCCAACCTGCTGCGCCGCATGTTTGCCGAGGGCGCCTTCGCCCAGGCCTTCGTGCCGATCCTGGCCGACGTCAAGACCCAGCACGGCGACGAAGGCACGCGCCCGCTGGTCGACAGCGTCGCCACCGTGCTGATCTGGTCAACCCTCCTGATCACCATCGCCGGCATCATCGCCACCCCGATGCTGATCATGTGGATCATGGACACGTCCAAGCAGACGCCGCAGGCCGAGCAGGCCGCCGTCTTCATGACGCGCATGATGTTCCCCTATATTATCTGCATGGCCTTCGTCTCGCTGGCCAGCGGCATTCTCAACACCTGGCGCCAGTTCAAGATTCCCGCCTTCACCCCTGTCCTGCTGAATATTTCCTTCATCCTGGCGTCGCTGTTCCTGGCCCAGCGCCTCGAGCAACCGATTTACGCGATGGCCTTCGCGGTGGTGGTCGGCGGCCTGCTGCAGGTGGGCATCCAGATTCCCTCCCTGATGAAAATCGGCATGCTGCCGCGCATTTCGCTCAATCCCATCGCCGCCCTGCGCGACCCGGGCGTGCACCGCATGCTGAAAAAGATGGGACCGGCCGTGTTCGCCGTCTCCGCCGCCCAGATCAGCCTGCTGGTCAATACCGGCATCGCCTCGCGCCTGGGCGCCGGCAGCGTCTCCGCCCTCACCTACGCCGACCGCCTGATGGAATTTCCCACGGCAATGCTGGGCGTGGCCTTGGGCACCATTTTGCTGCCCAGCCTGGCCAAGGCGAATGCCGAGGGCGATACCTCCGAATACTCGGCCCTGCTTAACTGGGGCCTGCGCCTGACCTTCCTGCTGGCCCTGCCCGCCTCGGTCGGCCTGGCCATGCTGGCCGAACCGATGATCGCCACCCTGTTCCATTACGGCGCGTTTAGCGCCAAGGCGGTCCACGCTTCGGCCATGCCGCTGATGGCCTACAGCGCCGGCCTGGTCGGCATTATCCTGGTCAAGACGCTCACCCCGGCGTTCTATGCGCGCCAGGACGTGCGCACGCCGGTGCGCATCGCCATCGGCGTGCTGGTGGCGGTGCAGCTGATGAACCTGGTGTTCGTGCCGTATTTGAAAGTGGCAGGCCTGGCGCTGTCGATCGGCCTGGGCGCCTGCATCAACGCGGCCGTGCTGTACACCATGCTGCGCAAGCGCGGCATTTATGTGCCGCAGCCGGGCTGGATTGTGTTCTTCGCCAAGCTGGTCATCGCCGTGGCCGTGATGGGCCTGATCGCGTACTACTGCAAGATCCAGCTCGACTGGACCGCGCTGCAAGCGCGTCCATGGCTGCGCGCCGGCGCCCTGTTCGCCATCGTGGCCGGCAGCGGCCTGGCCTACTTCGTGGTGCTGTTCGGGTTGGGTTTCCGCTTCCGCGACTTCAAGCGCAGCGGGCGCTGAGCGGTCCGGTTCCAGCGCTTCATCGCGTCGTTTCGGTGACAAGGCGGCGTGCGGGCGGCGCCGCCGCTTCCGCACACGCCGCTTCATCATTTTCTCAAGACGCCAGCAGGCTGACAAATTCCTCGAACTTGCCCGATGCGGGCAGCGCAATACGGTCGCTGAAGTAATGAAACCGCAGCGCGAACGGATAGCCGAGCGCTGACCGGATGACGGCGCCAAGCCGCTCTTCTTCGAGCGCATCGGGCCGGCGCGAGCACACCAGGTTGACGTCGATGTCCTCCGCGCTGCGCTGCACCAGCTGGTACTGGATAACAGGCGCCACCTCACGGAAGCGGTGAAAACCCATTAGCGGCCAGTGGCGCTTGCCCCTGATGGTCACCATATTGCGCTCGCGCCCCATGATGCGGCGCAGCGTCGGCAGCCCGCGCCCGCAGGGACACGGTGGCCCGGCCTGCGCATAGTCGCCGATATCGTAACGAATCAGGGGCGTAGCAAAGTTGTGCAGGTCCGTCACCACCACGCGCCCGACCGCGCCGGCCGCGCAGGGCTGGCCGTCGTCGTCGAGTAGCTCGGTGATATAGCCTTCGGCCATCAAGTGATACAGCGCGCTGTCGGGACACTGGAGCGCCACGATGCCCAGTTCCTGGCTGCTGTAGCAATCGGCGATGTCGACGCCCAGTACGGCGCGGGTGCGCTCGCGCAGCGCCGGCGCCAGCGTTTCCCCGATGGTGCGGATCTGGCGCAAGGCGGGCAGCGCGCAGCCACGCTTGCTTATCTCGTCGAGCAGTGCCGCCAGGTTGGTCGGATAGGTCAAAAAATAGGCCGGGCCGATGGCCAGCAGCCAGTCGAGCTGCTGGTCCACCGCGCGGTTGATTGGCATGGCGTAGGCCGGGCCGGTGCGAAAAAAGGTCGACGCGGGCGGCCCCCAATCGGGCAGCGCCAGTGCATGGTCATCCTTCAGATTGGCGCGCGTGACCGCGAGCGTGGCCGTGAAGTCGCGCCGCTGCCACAGGTGGTCGCGCAGGGTGAAGGCCAGCCAGAACATCTGGTTGATCGCGGTGCGCGTGAGCGTGACTGGGGTGCCGCTCGACCCGGAGGTGCTGACCTGGCCCGTGGGCTGGTGGTCTGTCGGGATGGCGTCCGATACGATGCGCGCCAGGTCGCCTTGCAGCTCGCGGCGCGACAGCGGCGCCAGCGCCGTCAGCCCACCCGCTTCGCACAGTGCGTCGATGGTGCTGCCGCAGGCGCGCAGACGCTCCTGGAAGTGCGGCGAATGCACGCCGGCCCAGGCCAGCAGTTCACGCAACTGGCGCCGCTGGCGCACATCGAGTTCTGCCGGCGTGAGCCACTGCGTGTGTTCGAGCTGCTGCGCCAGCGCCAGTACCGAGGCCGGCAAGCCGGTCGACAGCGGCGGCCAGGCGACCGCGCTGACGGCGCTGGCCAATTCCGGCCAGGCCTGCGCCGGCGCCCTCATTTGTGCAGCCGCAGTGCGACGATTGGGCAGCACTGCGCCAGTTCGTAGCTGCCGTGGAAAACGCCCAGCTCTTGGTACGCGGCGGGGATGCTCGCGCGCAGCTGGGCCAGCGTGGGGAAGCTGTAGACCGCCGACGATCCGCAGTAGGCGTCGATGGTGTCGATGTCGGCGCGCGGCCAACCGGCGCGCGCGGCCAGCATGCCGCGCTCGGGGAGGAGCCGGTCGAACGCCGCCCGAATATCGCTGACGGCGATATTCGGCTCGCCCGCCTGGGCCACCAGCGCCATCGCCAGGCGCCATTTGAAGGCGTGAAAGCTGCCGATCGCGCCGCGCATGGCGGCATCGGCCACCTGATCCGGGGTCTCGGGCCGGTCCGGCGCGGTGAACACGCGCAGCGCCAGCGTGGCCTGGTCGCGCAGGCAGCTGTGCAACTGGGCGAACAGACGCGCATAGCCGGCCGCGTGGCACAGCATGTTCAGGCTGCCGTCGCCGACGGCAAAGTCGACGCTGTCGCGCGCAAGCGGCAGTTCGAGCCAGTCGCCCTGCCGTACCGACTGGCCGCTGCCGCGCGGCGCCCAGTGGCGCTCGATCATGGCGGCGTCGCGTTCAACCGCGACCAGACGCTCGCTGAGCACCGTCAGTTCGGGGGTAACGCCGAGCAGCAGGCCGAGGCCGGGCTCGGGTCCGAGGATGGTGCGCATGATGGCGAGATCGTCCTCGCCCGGGCGCAGCGGGCCGCCGATGAGCGACCACTGCCGGGCATGCGCTTGCCAATGATCGGCTGCTCCTGCTGCTGCCATCGTCGTATCCTGTCAAGTGTCAGTCCAATAAAAAACGTGTGCCGTCACGAGCAACGGCACACGTCGGGCCTTACGCTGCTACCGCTCAGAATTCCTTGCGCAGTTTCAAGGAGATGCTCTGGTTGCGGAACCCGCGATAGGCTTCGGCATCGTAACGGCCGGTGATTTCCATGCCTCCCGATTGCAGCATGGTGACGCCGGCGCCGGCCCGCATGAACAGCGGCTTGGGATCGACGCCGCGCGTGACGAAGGACGCGCCACCGCCGGCGAAGCTGGCCACCACCGAACTTTGCTCGGCCAGGAAATCATATCCCAATCCGAGGTTGGCCGAGAGCGTCGTGGCCGCCGATGGCGAGTAGTTCATCTTGGCGTCGGTGTAGAGGATGAACTGCTTGGCGCGCTGGCTGCCGACGATCAGGTTCAAGGCGCCGGCGCCGGATTCGGTGTAGGCCTTGTTCTTGACCGTGGTGTAGTCGAGCCGAACCGAAGGCGTGACGTTGGTCTCTTCGCTCAGCCTCACCACACGTCCGATACCGGTGCCGGCATGCAGGCTCATGCCGCGGTAATCGCTGCCTGCCACCCGCGTCAGGCCGCCGAAGTTGATGGTGCGGGTGGCGTCGGTCTTGTTGGCGCCGGCGTCAAGCTGCCAGTTGATGTCCGTGTTCGGATCGAGGTTATGGCTGCCGTAGGCCATCAGTTGCAGCATGTCGATGTCGGCCCGTTGCGGAGTCACGCCGTTGCCTTCCAGCTTGGTCCTGGCGTAGGTGAAGGCCATGCCGATGCGGTCGGCGGTGCTGACGGCGCCATCGGCCCCGACGATGATGCCGCCGCTGTCGGCTTCAAAACCTGCCGTGCCGTCCCTCGCGCTCTGGCGTGCCCAGGAACCGAACGGCTTGACCCAGGCGTTGCGGCTGGCGCCATAACGGTCGCCCGCCGACAGGCCGCGGTTCGATTCGATGCGGGCCTGCACCACGCGGTCGGTCAGGTTCATGGTGCTGGCGACTGAGGCGGCCGTCCCTCCCGATACCAGCGGCAGGGTCTGGCTGACGGCGTCCGACACTTCCCTGGCGGTGGACAGCTTGCCCAGCGCGGTGACCACCTGGCCCATGTCGCCACCGACGCCGCTGGCAATCAGGGTGTCGAGCACGCGCGCGGCGCCGCCGCCAGCGAAGTTGCCGCTGGCCAGTGCCGCACCGGTGGCGGTATTGGGCGGCACCGGTGTCGGGACCGGGGTCGGCACGGGCGTTGGCACCGGTGTAGGAACCGGTGTTGGCACTGGTGTCGGCGTCGGAACCGGTGTCGGCGTCGGGGTCGGCACCGGAGTCGGTGTTGGTACCGGCGTCGGCGTCGGCACCGGAGTCGGGGTTGGTACCGGTGTCGGCGTCGGCGTCGGCGTCGGCGTCGGCGTCGGCGTCGGCGTCGGCGTCGGCGTCGGCGTCGGCGTCGGCGTCGGCGTCGGCGTCGGCGTTGGCGTCGGTGTCGGTGTCGGCGTCGGTGTCGGCGTCGGTGTCGGCGTCGGTGTCGGCGTCGGCGCGACAACAATCACCAGATCGAGCTGTTTGCCGTTTTTCACGCCCGTCAAATCGAACAGGAAACTGTTGTCGGTCACCGGAATGGTGTTGGCAGTGGTCAGCGTGCCGCTGGCCAGGATCACGGCTGGAATGACTGTGCCGTTGGCCAGGACCGGTGCGCCGCTCACGTCCACGTCGACATTGCTGCCGGCCGACATGTCGACGTTGCCGGTTACGTTCAGGCGCCCATACGTGGAGGCATTGGTCAGGCCGGTGCGGAACACGCCGGTGGCGGCCTGGATGTAGTCGCCGGTCAAGGTGACCGTGTGTCCGGTCGCGATCGACAGGATGCCGCGGTTGGTCATGCTGGTGGCGCCGATGGACAGGGCGCTGGTCGAGCGCAAGACGCTGCCCTGACTGATGTTCAGCTCGCTCAGTCCGGCAAAGTTGCCACCGGCCGTCATCGACGCAGTCGTGATGCCACTGGTGCCAATGTTAACCTTGCTGCCGGCGCCGCCGGTCACGTCGCCGTTCACAGTGGCGGTGCTGCCCAGGATGGTCAGGGTATTAATGCCAAGCGCAACTGCCCCGTTCAGGGCGCCGGTATTGCTCGCCGTGAACGCGTTGCCGGCATTGCCCAAGTTCAATGAACTGGCGCCGTCGATGGTGCCGCTGTTTACGATCGCATCGACATTGGCTGTGCCGGAAACGGCAATACCGTTGGTCGTCCCGCTGATGCTGCCGGCGTTGGTGATGCTGCCATGCACTGCCGAATCGGCGACCGAGATGCCGGTATCGGTGCTGACGATGCTCGCGCCAAGCACATTGCCAATGCCGCCCGCCGTCACCGACGCGCCATTGCTGAGCAAGATGCCGCGCGCGCCGGACAAGGCCCCGGCGTTCGAGATGCCGGTGGCGATGCTTGTGGCCGCGCCATCGAGCTTGATGGCGCTGCCGTTGGCGGCGCTGATGGTGCCTGCGGCGCTGTTGCTGACGGATACGGTAGTCGTACCTCCCAGCAAGCCGATGCCATTGCCGGAGCTACTGCTGATCGTGGCAGTGTTGGCAAGCGTGCCCGTCAGTTGCGCACCGTCGAGCGAAATGGCGTCATCGCTGGCGGTAATGGTGCCGGAATTGCTGATGTTGCCGGCCAACGTAGTCGTCCCGTACAGCATGATGCCGCCCTCGCCGCCATCGATCAGGCCGCGATTGACGATGTCGCCGGTGATTTGCGAGGAATACACGTTCATGCCCCGGTCGTTGTGCATCTGCGCGCCCACCTCGTTCACGATTCCCCCGGCATTGATGGTCGCGCTCGACAAAGTGATTCCGTGCATGCCGCTCAGGCTGCCGGCATTCGCAATGCCCTTGTTCACAACCGAGTTGGCGACCGAGATCACTTCATAGCCGGCACTGATGCTGCCTTGCGCCATGTTTTCGATCAGGTCGACCGTCGAATTGGTTTCGACAATGATGCCCTCCAGCGTCATAAGGCCGCCGATGACGCCGCTATTACTCAGCTTGCCAGAGACAGTACTGGCGGTGATCCGCAACGCCGCATAGCCTCCCTTGGCATCGATGGTGCCACTGTTGATGAGGTCGCCGCTGACGGTGGAATTATTGGCGATCGCGATGCCGCGCCCGTTTTGCCCGGCCGTGACGCCAATGTGCCCATGATTGGTGATACCCACCCCAATTTGCGAGTTGTTCATGTCGAGACCGGCAAAACCACCCGCGCCGCCGATCTCGCCCCCGGCGGCATTGCTGATGCCTCCCTGCACGACACTACCGATCAGGTGAATCGCCGTCCCGTTGACCGCGCTGATCACGCCGGCCGGGCCGTTGCTGATGGCGCCGCCCAGATTGGCCCCGTTGAGCCGGATGCCCTCCTCGGTCACGCCGCCCCACGGCCCGGTGGACGCGATGGTACCGGTATTGCTAATGCCACCGGTCAGCGAGCCCTCGATATTGACGGCCACCGCCACCGGGTTGATGGTGCCGGCGTTGCTGATGGAGGCGGCGCTGACGCCGGCCTTCACCTCGACGCCATTATTCGGCGTGTTTGCCAGAGGCACGGTGACGACGCCGGTGGCCGTGACGGTGATACTCTCGCCCGTCCCGACAGTGCAGGTGTTATTGATTGTGATGTTGTCGACCGTGATGATGCCGCCGACCGCCGCCGGACAATTGTTGCCGATCGCCGAAGCCTGCGACATGACCAGGCAGGCGCCCGTGACGAGCACCGCCATCTGTTTCTTATTGAAATTGGAATTCGCCATGGAAAGTAGTCCCGATGAGATTGGCAAAGCAGAAGTCCAACCTTATCGGCCGGCGCCCGCGCAGGTATGGGGGGGAAACCACATGCACCTGGCCGCAGTCTTTTCCATATAGCTTTTTAATATAGTGAAACTAAAATCGTGTGTATATAACGTTCCGCCCTAAACCAAAATGACCGCGTGTGCAAACAACACATTCAATAGTTGGCGGCCGCGCCGATTTCCGATAGCAAGCGGTGGATCAGTGGCGACAAACACATGGATCATGTAATTCACTCAACCCAATTACGCCTCGGCCATCGCGCTGATGGCGTACCGAGCCGCCTTGGTCGGCAACATCTCGGTCAAGATGCTCAGCCCGGCATTCTGTGCGCGCCGGGACGTGCGCACGCCGCTGCGCATCGCTATCGGCGTGCTGGTGGCGGTGCAGTTGATGAACCTGGTGTTCGTGCCGCCGCTGGAGGGTGTGGCGGGACTGGCGCTGTCGATCGGCAGGGCGCCTGCCTCAATGCCGCCGTGCTGAATACACTGCTGCGCAAGCGCGGCATTTACGTGCCGCAACCGGGCTGGCTGGTCTTTTTCGTCAAGCTGGTGATCGCCGTGGCCGTGATGGGCCTCTTCGCCTGGTACTGCCAGATCCAGTTCGACCGGCTGCGCGCCGGCGCCCGGTTCGCCATCGTGGCCGGCAGCGGCCTGGCTTATTTCGTGGTGTTGTTCCGACTGGGGTTCCGCTTCCGCGATTTCAAGCGCAGCGGGCGCTGAGTGGCATCAGCGGGCGTCATCGTCGCGCCCCAGCCGCTTTGCAAGGATACCGGCGCGCCAGGACGGCGCGCACGGAGGGACCAGGGTCACCCTTGAGCTTGTCGTTACTCATGCGCGATAATTCTTCGACGATCAGATAATTCAGTTCATGGGGCACCGGTGCTTTATTAGATCATTAAAGTACTGGTAACTTTTTTTGCGCCTACATTTCCCTTTTAGGCTCGTTGCGGCGGCCGTCGTCGCGCTGGCGTTCGTCGCGCTGGCGCTCGTCCTGCCCGGCACTCTCCTTGCCGGACTGATCTTCTTGCGGCGGCTCTACCGGCTCGTCAGGCTTGTCCGCAGGCGGATCGGTCTTCTCAGGCTGCGCTTCCTCGGGCGGCGGCATGGCGGCGTCCGCGGCCGGTTCCTGGGCTGGCGCAGGGACCGGCGCGGGTGCCATCTGGTCGGCCGGCTTCGCAGCACCGTCGGCGGGCGGAAACAGCGGCGCCGGCTGGCCCGGCTGGTTCTGCCCGGGCACAGTCATCGGTTCCTGCGGCGCCATGGTCTGCGACGACAAGGTGAACTTCCACTCCGACAGCTTGCTCTTGTTTTCCATGTTCAGAAAGCGCGCGTCGAAGTTGCCGACCTTGAGTGGCGGCGCGTCCGACAGGCTGTAGACCCCGAGCACGCCCTGCTTGTCGCCCACGTACATCACACCCCATTCGGCTTTGCCGGTGATCGGGTCGACGAAAATCTTGCGCAGGTGGCGCCGGGTGCCGGGAAAGCGCGGGTCCTTGAGCAGTTCCTGCAAGGTGGGCGGCTGCTGCGGCTGGCCCGGCGGCGTGGCGGCGGCGTAGCTGCGCAGCGCATCGCTGAAGGCGGCGCCGATGGCCAGCAGTTCTTCTTCGGCGGCGGCGCGCTGCATGAGCGAGCCGACTTTCAGGCTGGCCGCGCCAACGAGGCCGATGATGGTGACCAGGATGATCAGCCCCAGATAGGTAAAGCCGTGCGCGCGCTGGCGGCGCGGCGCGGCCCTACCAGTCGAGATACGGTTTGCCGTTGCGGTCATTGCCGGGCGCCCCACTCTTGATGCTGTACAGGTTGCCCTTGGTGGTGTCTTCAGGCGGCACCAGTATCCAGCTGGTGCTGCTGTCGGCCACCGGGTCCACGGGAATATTGCGCAGGTATTTTTTCTCGACCAGCTGTTCCAGCGAATCGGGATAGCGCCCGGTGTCGGCGTAGTACTGGTCGATCACGGCGCGCGTGTTGCGCAGGTTGTCGGCCAGGATCGTATCCTTGGCGCTGTCGATGCTCGGAAAAAAGCGCGGCACCGCGAGCGTGAGCAGCAGCGCGACAATGCCCAGCACCACCAGCAGTTCGATCAGGGTGAAGCCGCGCGTCAGGCGGCCTTGGTTTGCTTGCATCGTCTTTACCATTTGCGGTACGGTACATCGTTCAGGCCGACCCGGTCCGAGGTCGAATACACATCGTACACGTCCTCGCCTTCGCGCGGGTCAAGGGCCTCGCTGGCGTAGCTACGCTTGCCCCAGGTCTGGGCGGGATTCACATCGCCGCTGGCGCTGAAAGGGTCGCGCGGCACGCGGCGCAGGAAAAAAATCTTGGCGCGGGTGGGACTGCGCACATCGGGCACGCCTTCGACCAGTTGGTCGAGCGATTTCGGGTAACCGTTGCTGTTCAAGGCGCGCGCGATCCGACCCTCGTCGTAAGCGCGCTTGTAGGCGTCGATGCCCTGGCGGATTTCGCGCAGCGAGCGGCGCAACTCCTGCTCCTGCTGGCGTTGCATGGTCACTTGCGTCACCGGCACCACCAGGGTGCCGAGCAGGGCCAGAATCGCCAGGGTCACCAGCAATTCGATCAGCGTGAAGCCGCGGCCCCGCCCCTGCGCCATCATTGCTCCGGCGCGGGCGTGGTTTCCGGGACCGGCACCGGGGTGACGGCGGCCGCCGGCGCTTCCGGAATCGCCGGGGCCTGGACCGGGGCCGGGGCCGGCGCACGCACGCCCGGCGACGGCGGCATGACCACCGGCGCGCGCGGCGTCGTGTCCGGACGGCGCCGGAAGCTGGTCTCGGTGCCGGCGCTGAACTCGGACGCGCTGGCCGGCGGACGCTGGATGTTGCGGATCAAATGCGGCGTAATCGACAGCACGATCTCGGTGCGGTCGGCGCCGTCGGCGGTGCGCCCGAACAGGCGCCCGACCACCGGCAGGTTGCCGACTCCCGGAATCTTGGTGCCGTTGCTGCGGTCTTCGTTGTTGATCAGGCCCGCCAGCACCTGGTTTTCGCCATCCTTCAGTTGCAGCATGGTCGACGCTTCACGGTTGCCGATGCGGTACGCCGTGGTGCCCGAGGCGGTGGTGATGGTGTCGAGCAGGCTGCTCACCGTCAGGCCGACGCGGATGCCGATTTCGTTATTCAAATAGATGGTCGGCTCCACGTTCAGGGTCAGGCCGACATCCAGATACGTGATCGATTCCTGCGAAAAGCCGTTCGCCACGCCGCCCGACGACAAGGTGGTGGTGATGTTCGGGACCTTGTCGCCGATGACGATCTTGGCCTTTTCCTTGTTGCGCACGCGGATGCGCGGATTGGCCAGGGTGTTCGAGTCGCCGTCGGTCTTGCGCGCGGTGATCGTGGTCGACAGCGACGACAGGCCGATGTCGGCGCGCCCCAGCCCGCGCACGGTGTCGAGCGTGAGCGGCCCGCCGCCGGGCGTGGTCAGGGGCGCCAGGGTCAAGGTGGTGGGCCACGAGACGCCCAGTTCCAGCAGGCGGCTGCGCTTGATCTCCAAGATCTCGACTTCGAGCATGACTTCCGGCTCGGCCACGTCCTGCAGGGCCACCAGCTTGGCCGCCAGCTTGATCGCTTCCGGGTTGTCGCGCAAGATCACGAGGTTGAGCTTTTCGTCGATGACCACGTCGCGCGACTTCAAAATGGTCTTGAGCGTGTTGGCCACCACCTTGGCGTCGGCGTTGGCCAGGAAGAAGGTCTTGACCGTCATTTCCTGGTATTCCTTGAGCTTGGTGGCCACGTTCTGGTACACCAGCAGGGTATTGCCGTCCATGACCTGGTAGTCCAGCTGGTTCGACACCATCAGGTAGTAGATGGCCGATTCGACCGTGCTGTTTTTCAAGAAGATGGAAGTCTTCTGGTCGGTTTTGACGTCCTTGTCGAAGATGAAGTTCAGGTTCGAGCGGCGCGCGATCACGTCGAGCACCTGCTTGAGCGGGGCGTCGCGGAACTCGATGCTGATCGGCGTCTTGTAGGCGGCGGACAGGCCGGTTTCGGCGGCCGGCGCGGCGGTCTTTTCGGCCACCTGCAAGAGCAGCTGGCGCGCCGGTTCGTACTGCGGACGCTCGATCAGGATCGCGGCGGCGCGCGCGCGCGCCGGCTCGTATTCCTTGCGCTCGAAAGCGGCCGTGGCCTCTTCCATCGCCCTGGCGTGGCGCTGGTCCATCTCGATCAGGCGCAGGCCGGCGCGGGCGCGCTCGTTGGCCGGATCGAACCCCAGCACGCGCTGGTAATCCTGCAGCGCCGGGGCCGGCCTGCCGGCGGCGAGCGCGCGGTCGGCCTGGTCGAGCAGGCGCGTGGCGGCGCGGTCGCGCGCGCGCAGATAGGCGGCGCGAAAGACCGGGTTTTCGGGCTGGGCGTCGACTGCCTGGCGGTACTTGATCAAGCCCGCCTCGATTTCATCTTTCTCGACCAGCGAATTGCCTTCGAGGTAAGCGGCCTGCCCGGCGCAGCCAGCCAGCGCCAACACGATCAGCGGCGCGGCGGCGGCGCGCGCAAGGCGGCGCCAGGGTGGCAAATTCAGGCAACGTGTGCCAATCCGGTGACTAGCCATCAGTCGAAGACTCCAATGTTGAGCTGTTGAACCTGGTTCAAAGGCAGATAGGTCAGGGTCAATGTGGGCGGCGCGATTGCGTCCACCCGGTACACGCCGTCGATCACCATCTTGTTACGTACGATATAGGTCTTGTCGCCGCGCGCGAGGAAGACTTCCCACGCGCCCTCGCCCACCGCTTTTCCGATGAAGACGAACGGCAGCGGCGGCGCGCTTGGTGGCGGCGGTGGCGGCGGTGGCGTGTTGTCCACCGGCGGCGCGGCGGGCGGCGGGTTCAGGTTCTGGCTGCCGAACACGCCGGCGCCGAAGGCGTCGTCGTCGCCGATCAGGGTGTCGCGCGCGGCCAGGCGCAGGATCGCGGGTTCCGCCGGCGCGGCGACGCTGCTTGCGCGCACCACGGCGGCCTTCGGCGCGCTGCGTTCGACTGCTTCGGCCACGTCCGACTCGGGCTTGTTGTCGCCGAAGATGAGCAGGCCGGCGGCCGCCAGCACGGCGGCGCCCATGACGAGATGGCGTGGGTTCATTGCGGCGCTCCCGGCGCATCTTGCAGGTAAAAGGTCATGCGCACGCGCGCTTCGAGCGCCGGCTCGCCGAGGTTGTCGCGCTTGAAGCTGATTTCGTCGAGCGAGGCAAAGGGAATGGCGCGCAGCGACAGGATGGTGAACTTCCAGATGGCGCCATAGCTGCCCTTGACCGGCAACGTCACCTGATAGGTATGCAGGCGCGCATTGCGGTCGTACGCGGCCTTGTAGTCGCCCTGCGAGAGCGACAGGCCGCTCTTGGCGGCGATGCCGAACAAGGTCTTGACCTGCTGTTCGGCGTAGCGCTTCTCGCCCAGGGTGGCATAGAACAGGGCCAGGTTTTCGTTGGCGATGACGGGCGCCGGCTTGTCGACCGGTGGCGGCATGCGCGCCAGGCCGAGCGCGACGGCATGGCGCTGCGCTTGCAGCGCGCCCTGCGGCAGCAGCCAGGCGACGGCCGCGCCGCCGGCCAGCAGCAGCACGCAGGCGCCGCAGAAAAACGGGCCCCCAGCGGCCACGGCCAGGCGCGCGCGCAACGCCAGCTTGGCCAAGGTCGGCGCGCTCATGGCGCCACCCATTCGGCTTCAAGCTGGAAGCGGATTGGCTTGTTCGGATCCTGCTCGTTGATTTCGTGGCGGATCAGGGTCACGCCGGCGAACAGTTCCTCGCGTTTGAGCAGTTCGACGTATTCGATCATGGCATCGCTGCTTTTCGCTTCGGCGGTGATTTTCAGGCTGCGTTTGCGCGCGTCCGGTTCCAGCGCCAGCATGCCGATGCCGGGGGGCGTGGCGGCGGCGATGGCGTCGTACAGGGCGCGCCACGGCAAGTTCAGTTGCAGGATGGCGGCGTTCACGCCGGCCGCCTGCGCTTCCGAAATGCGCGGGCCTTGCACCACGGGCGCTACCACCAGCGGAGCGCGCGAACGCAGGCGCGCCGCGTTCAATTCGGCGCTGTCGGCGCGCTGCTGCGTTACCAGGCGAAAGCCCAAGGTGGCGGCGCCGGCGCACAGCGCCAGGCCCAGCACGGCCACGGCCCAGGCGCCGGGACCGGCGCGGTGCAAGGTGCGCTGCATGGACGGCGGCGCGAAATCGATGCGGACCGGCTTCATACCCGGCTCCCGGTGGCGGCCAGGCGCGCGCAGTCGGACCAGCCGGCGCCCTGTCCTTGTCCCAGCAAATGGCAAGCCAGCGCGGGATGGGCGGCGCCCTTGCTCCAGGCGGCCGGCGCGTGTCCCGATACGCACAGGCGCGCCGGCACGGACAGGTTCAGACGCAGCGCTTCGCGCGCCACATGCGCGGCCAGCCAGTCAAGACCGGCGCCCTCGGGCAGCGCGGCGGCGCGCACGGCGCGGATCGCCCCGTCCTCGATGGCGGCAATGGTCAGCACGCGCTGCTGCACCAGGCCATACCAGGCGCCAGCCTTGAGCGCCCCGCGCCACTGGTTAAAGCCGGCCACGAATTGCGGCGCCAGTTCCACCAGCGGCGCGCGCTGGGCGGCGCACACCTGTTCGATCAGCGCGAGCAAGTGGCGCGGCAGCGCGGCGACCAGGAACGGCTGCGCCGCATCCCAGCCGGCGGCCAGTTGCCAGGCCCCGGTCGGCTCACCGAACAGCGTTTGAAAGCGCAGCGCTGCGGCCGCTTCCAGGTCGGCCAGGCGCGCGCTGCCGGTGGGCGGCGTCACCTGCCAGATGCGCACCAGTTCATCGGCCAGCACGATGGTGACGGGCCAGTTGGCGCTGCCGGCGCCTTCGAGCAGCAGACGCAGGGCGCCGGCGATCGACTCGGGGTGGCTGCCGCCGTCGAAGGCCAGTTCGGCCACCAGTTCGGGCGCGTTGCCGCCAAAGCGACTGGTTTTAAGGAGCGCGACGGCGCCGGGCGCGATGCCGACCCGCAGCGATTGTCCGAGCCGTCTACGCATGCAGGGTCACCCGCTTGATTTCGGTGAGCGTGGTGGCGCCGCGCTTGACCAGGTCGAGCGCGGCCAGGCGCAGGCTGCGGGTGCCGTTGGCGTGGGCCGCCGCCTTGATCTGGCGGATCGGGCGCTTGTCGACGATCAGTTCGCGGATTTCGTCGTTCAGGGTGAGGATTTCGGCGATCGAACGGCGCCCCTTGTAGCCGGTGCCACGGCAATCGCCGCAGCCCTTGCCCTGCATGAAAAGATAGTCGTGCACGTCGGCGCGTTCCAGGTTGACGGCATCGAGTTCGGCGTCGCTCGGGGTGAATTGTTCCGCGCAGTGCGGGCAGTTCATGCGCACCAGGCGCTGCGCCCAGATGCCGTTGAGGGCCGAGACGAAGGCGTAGGGGTCGATGCCCATGTGGGTAAACCGGCCGAACACGTCGAACACGTTATTGGCGTGGACGGTGGTGAGCACCAGGTGGCCGGTCAGGGCAGACTGCACCGCGATTTCGGCGGTTTCGCGGTCGCGGATTTCGCCGACCATGATTTTGTCGGGGTCGTGGCGCAGGATCGAGCGCAAGCCCTTGGCAAAGGTCAGGCCCTTCTTTTCATTGACCGGAATCTGCAAAATGCCGGGCAGCTGGTATTCGACCGGGTCTTCGATGGTGATGATTTTTTCGCGCCCGTTATGGATTTCGGTCAGGGCCGCGTACAAGGTCGTGGTCTTGCCCGAGCCGGTCGGCCCGGTCACGAGCAGCATGCCGTAGGCTTCCTGCGCCAGCATGCGCAGGGACACCAGCGAGGCCGCGTCGAAACCGAGCGCCTCCAAGGTGAGCGCGCCGTAGGCTTCGATCATGGCGCGCTTGTCGAGAATACGGATCACCGCGTCCTCGCCGTGAATGCTGGGCATGATGGACACGCGCAGGTCGATTTCGCGTCCGCCCGACTCGACCCGGAAGCTGCCGTCCTGCGGCACGCGGCGTTCGGCGATATCGAGTTCGGCCAGCACTTTCAGGCGCGAGATGATGTGCTCGGCCACTTCGACGCCGCCGACCGAGGTGGCGTGATCGAGCACGCCGTCGACCCGGTACTTGACGGCCAGGCCGCCGGCGGTGCTTTCGAGGTGAATGTCGGAGGCGCCGGCCTTGAGCGCGTCGTACAGGGTCGAGTTGACCAGCTTGACGGCCGGGCTGGCGGCCTCGGACACCGAGGCGAACGACAGCACGGCGGCGGTCTTGCCGTCGCGCCGGGCGTCGCCCACGTTGGCCACCAGGGTGTCGACCGCGCGCGCCGATTCTTCCTGCTTGGACAGGTAAGCCTGGATATCGGCTTGCAGCGCCAGGCGCACATGCAGCGGCGCGGCAGGCGTGGCGCGCGCGCGGGTGCTCAGCCAGGTTTGCAGGTCGACGTCGAACGGGTCGGCGATCACGCCGAGCACCTGGCCGCCGGGCTCGCGCAGCAGCACGCAGTGGCGCGCCAGCGCCTGGGCCAGCGGCAGCAGGTCGAACGCGGTGGCGCAGCTGAGCATCTCGGCCGTTTCCATCACCGTTAAACCAAACGGGTCGGCCAGGGCCTGGACGATCTGGCGCGCATCCAGGCCGCTGGCCGCTTCCAGTTCGGCCACCAGCGGACGCTGCGTCTGCAGGCTGCGCGCGCGCGCGGCGGCCAGCAGGCTTGGGTCGAGAATGGGAGACGGCACGGCAGTACTCAAGACATGTCTCCGGCCAGGTCGAAAATCGGCATATACAGCAGCACCACAATGGCGCCGACGACGAGCCCGATGGCGGCCATCAGCAAGGGTTCGAAGGTGCGGGTGAAGCGGTCGATCCAGCGGCTGATTTCGCCGTCGTAAAAGGCCGCCGACTGGGTCAGCATCGGCCCCATGTCGCCGGTGCGCTCGCCGACCCGCAGCATGCGCAGCGAAATCGGGGTGGTCAGGCTGTTCGCCTCGAACGCGCTTGAGAGCGGCAGGCCGGACTCGATGCCGGTGCGCGCCGCGCTCAAGGAAGCGCGCATCGAACTCGACACCATGGCCTGCACGGTATCGATGGCGTTGACGATGGTGATGCCGCCTTCGCTGAGCATGCCGAGCGTGAGGTACAGGCGCGAGAGTTCGTAAATGCGCACCCGTTCGCCGATGCCGGGCAGGCGCGTGACCAGGCGCGCCAGGCCGCCGTTGCCAGCCAGGCGGCGCCACAGCAGCACCAGCGCGCTGACCAGCAAGGCCAGGCCGCCCAGCAGCACACTGGTATGGCCGCTGGCGAACTGGCCCCAGCCGAGCAGCATCTGCGACATCCACGGCAGGTTGCGTCCGGCGCCCTGGTAGACCTCGGCAAAGCGCGGCACCACGTAGGTAATCAGGAACATGCTCACGCCGCCGCCGACGGCCAACAGGATCACCGGATAAATGGCGGCGCTGACGATCTTGCTTCGCACCACGTCGATGCGCTGCTGGTAATCGATGTAGCGCGCGAGCGAACGCGGCAGGTCGCTGGTGCCTTCGGCGGCACGCACGATGCCGATGTAGAGCGGCGAAAACAGGTCGGGCTGGTCGGCCAGCACGCTGGAAAAGCGCTTGCCTTCGCGCAAGCCGCCGAGCAGGCGTTCGAGCACGTTGCGGGTCGAGACGCTGGTTTCTTTTTCGAGCAGGGCTTCGAGCGCTTCGACGATGCCCAGGCCGGCCGTCAGCAAGGCCAGCAGTTCCTGGCTGAACAGCACCAGCGACAGACTGGCGCCGCGGCTACGGCGCAGGCCGGCGGCGCGCACCGGTTCGACCGCGCTGACGAACAGCCCGCGCGCCTCGCACTGGCGACGGGCATCGGCCTCATCCTGGGCGTCGACCACCTGGCTGCTAATGCCCAGATCGGGCGCGAGGGTACGGACAGCAAACTGCATGAGGCCTTTGCGGAGAAAGGTAAAACTGCGGGGTCAGGAAACTATTGGGACGTGATGTCGGCGTTTTCGCCGGTGCCGCCGGGTTGGCCGTCCTTGCCGGTCGACACGATTTCGTACTCACCCTTGGTGCCCGGCGCGCGGTACTGGTACGGGCGGCCCCATGGATCCTGCGGCACGGCCTTTTTCAGGTAAGGACCGTTCCATTTGGCGCCGGCGGTGGCGGGCGCGACCAGCAATGCGGCCATGCCTTCTTCGGTGGTCGGATAGCGGCCGACGTCGAGGCGGTAGGTGTCGAGCGACTTTTCGAACGCTTCGATCTGGGCCTTGGCAACCGTCACTTCGGACTTGCCGAGCTGGGCGAAATACTTCGGCCCCACGTAAGCGGCGAGCAAGCCGATGATGACGATAACGACGAGTAATTCAAGCAGGGTGAAGCCCGCGTGGCGCGTGCGCCGGGAGTGGTTGATTTTTGTTGCTGCAAACATCCGTTCGACTCCTCAATGCTCAATTTGGCGTGCAAGGCTACCATGCCGCCGACGGTTGCGACAACTATTCTTTCATAGCGGGCGCGGGGATATTTGGCATGCTTTAGAGCAAGGTTTTTCGGGGCGTGCGGGCGAAAAAAAAAGCACACTCGCCGTTGCCGGAAAATGTGCGATCGATGCAGGCGGACCGTGGCCCGCCCGGGGCGTACTTAGCGCGTCGCCTAGCGCGTCGCCTTGCTGGTGCGACGACGCACGAAGGCAACCAGGCCCAGGCCGGTCATGACCAGCAGCAGGTCGGACGGTTCCGGAACCGCGTTCGTGGTCACGGTCACGATACGGGTTGGATTGTCGATCTTGATGGTTGGCGTGCCACCATCGTCCAACGGTGGGTTGAGATCGAACTCGATCAGGTTATTCTCAGCGCCGTGATAGTCGCCCGTATCGAGATCGACCAGCGCCACGCCGAACAAGGCGCCAAACGAGCCTGGAATGGTTTCGAAGTCGCCATGGAAGGTGACGTCGAAACTGAGCATGCCGCCGAGCGTTACCTTGTGCATCAGGTAATTGAGATTGCCGCTGTTGGCGAAATTGACAATACCGGGAATCGCGCCGGTGACAGCGCCACTACGGCTCAGTTCATACTCGAAGATCCCGCCAAAATTGCTCACATCGGCAAAGGCCGAGGTGGCAGCTTGCTTGCTATTAAAACTAAGCAACATGGCGCCGCCCTTGCCGACAAATTGACTTGAGTCAATGTTGACGTGATAAGTCGGAATAGCCCAGGCAGCACTTGCACCCAATGCGAACGTTACAGCGAGCAATGCTTTCGTGATGATTTTTTTGATATCGAACATTCTTCTTCCCTTAGAGTGAACCACTTAAAATTTTCGTGACGAAACCAACGCCTTTACGGGCGGGACTGCTGTAAACAACGGAAAGGGTGACTTTGGCGCCAACTGGTATTGTACCATTGTTAACAGTCATATATGGTTCGGTTCCCAACATTCCAGTCCGTGTAGCAACAGTTACGCCAGGAGTCAGTGAAGAAAATACAACATGGACCGGCCCGGTAATCGGCCCCTTGCTGGTGTTGGTGATGGTCAGGGTGCCGCTGAAGGTATTTTTGAAGATATCCACGCGCAGGCCGGAACCCCGGACGTCGAAACTGGACGTGACGTCGGCATAGGTCGGCGCCAGGTTCAGCGCCACCACCACCGGATCGTGGTCCGAGGAGCGGAAGGCGTCATTCTTGAACAGGGCTTGGGCGGCGGCGCTCTTGGCGTCGGTGTTGTAGTCGATCACGGTCGGTTCATCCGCATTGGTATGCCATTCGGTGGCGCCAGCCACCTGGGCGTCGAGCGAGGTGCTGGCCAGCGCATGATCGAGGTAGCCGCTTTCGCCGTCGAAGACGTAGGAGTAAGGAATGCCGGCCGGACGCACGAAGCGCTCGAGCTGGTTGACCAGGCCGGCCTGGTTGAGCAGGTGGATCGGATCTTCGAAGCCGTGCGCATTCATGTCGCCGATGACCAGCACGTCCGGGTCGCCCGCGCTTGCCACCACTTGCGGAATGAAGTAAGTGGCCAGGCGCTGCGCCTGCAGCACCCGGGTGGCGTTATTGCAGCTCTGGCCATCGCCCAGGTCGGCATTGGCGCCGCTACCGCAGCCACCCTTCGACTTGAGGTGGTTGACGATCACCGAGAAGCTGGCGCCGTTGCCGGCCTTGAAGGTCTGCGCCATTGGCGGTCGGTTGTTGACGGCGTCGCCGTCGGACAGCGCGCCGCCGACCAGCGCCAGCTTGGCCGGCTTGTAGATCATGGCCACGCGGATCGCATCGGTGCCGGTGGCGGCCGGCTTAGGCACGTAGGCATAGGTGTCGAAGCCAATGGCCGCGTTGAGCTGCCTGACCAGGTAGTCGACCGCGATGTCGTCGTTGTTCTGGATTTCCATCAAGCCCACCACATCGGCGTCGATGGCCTTCAGTTCATTAACGATCTTGTCGCGCTGGCGCACGAATTCGGGCATGTTGTCGGCGCCACGGCAATTCGAGGCGCGCGTGGTCGAGCCGACCTTGCAGCCCTGCCCCGTGCGGCCCCAGGCGTCGGCGCCGTCGAGGAAGGTGGTGAAGAAATTGAGCACGTTGGCGCTGGCCACTTTGACATTTCCGACCGGCAGTTCCGGTGCGGCCAGGCGCGGGTTGCTGCGCGTGAACGACGGCGCTGCGGTCGGCTGGATCTTGAAAGCCGCGCCGCCGCCGCCGATGGCGCCGAAGTCGAGTACGCCAACGAGCTTGCCGACGGTGTCGCCGGCGCGCACCGTGCCATCCTGGCCGAGGTAAGGAATGCCCGAGCAAGCCACCACATCGGCGCACGGCGGCGTGGCGGCCGGCGGGGTGACGAACCTGCTGTCGTCGAGCACCAGTTGGTTGCCCGCATTCGACGCGGCCAGCGCCAGCGCCTCCGGCGTGCCCGGACGGAAGCGGTTGGTCGCGGTTTCGCGGCGTCCGACCGACAGGGTCAGTTCGCCGCGGTCGCCCAGGTAGCTGGTCTGGTTGACGGTCAGCGTGTTGGTGATATTGACCAGCATCGCTTCGTAGCGCGCCAGGTCGATGCCCGGCTCGAAGGCGATATTGACTGGCGTCACGCTATTGCCGCCGCCAAGCACATCGGTGCCGGTGACGTCCTTCATTTCAGTGTAGGTGCGCAGCGCGCCGGTCGGCTTGTACTCGACGATGGTGCCTTTCACGCGCACCAGGTCGCCCAGCGCCACCGTCGGCGCGGTGCCGGTGAAGACAAACAGGCCGTCCGAGGTGGCCGGATCGCCGTCGCCGTTGGCATCCTGGATAAAGTAGCCGTTCGACACCTTGTGGGTGACCACGCCTTCGGTGCTCACGCTGACATTGGCGAACGGGCTGGTCGCGCCGGCGCCCTGGATTTGCGGAATCGTGGCCGCGCCCGAGACGCTGACATTGACCGGGCAGGTCGCTTCCTGGCCGGCATTGTTTGTGAAACGAATCACGAGCGGGTAGCTGCCCGATGCCAGGGCCGCGCCGGCCTGCAGGTTGACGCTGGCGGACGCGCCATTCGCGCTGGCCGCCGTCAGGCTGCCCAGGCTGATGCCGGGCACGGCGCCGCTGGCGATGGCCGCGCCATTGACGATGCTGTCTTCATCCGAGGCGCGCAGCAAGACCGCGCCCGGTTTACCCTGTTCGATGGCCAGGCTGGCCGGGCAGGCCGGCACGATCGGCTTGGCTTGCGGCACGGTGGCGCCGCAGGTATTGCGGGCCGAGGCGCTGGTGCGCGGGGCCGGCGCGCCAGTGCCGAAATCGACGCTGTTGTCGTCGGTATCGGCGCAGCCGCCGTTGGCGCGGAACAAGGCCAGCGAGGCCGACATGGCCGGCGCACGCGTGCCTTCGGCGCCGTTGGCGGTGCCGAAGCCGACCAGGTCGGCGATGTTCTCGCCCGTCGGGGTGGCGCCGCTGAGCGTGACGGTATCGCGCACCAGGGCCACTTTGCCGGTGGTTCCCGACATGTTAAACCCGCTTTGCGGCGCGATGAGCGGGGTTGGCAGCGCCGGCTGGCCCGTGCCGCCGCTCTGCTGCTGGATCAGGATGTACTGGCCCGGCTCGACGGTAAAGTTCGGCAGGGCCGACTTGCCGCTCCAGGCGCCGGTACTGGCGGCCGAGCCGTACTGCAGGCTCCACCCTTCGGCGGTGACCGGGGCGCTGCCGCGGTTGAAAATTTCGATGTAGTCGTGGGTAAAGAACGTGGTGTTGGCATTGCCACCGGCGCCGTACAGCTGGCTGATCACGAGGTCGGGCGAGGCCGCCATGGCGGGAACGGCAAGACCTGCCATCAGTGCGGCCAGCACGGTAAGCCGGCCGGGAATGTGGATGGTTGCTACGGGCTTTTTCATCGAAACTTCCTGAAGGGAGTAGAGTGGAGTCGTCATTGTCATGCCGACTACGGACGGTGGTGTTCTATGTTAGCAAAAAGTATTCTTCCATAGTAAATTTCATCATAGTTGTGATAAATGACAACATGATGACGAAGACGACTGGGGTGGATGCTATTTCCCTTACAGCGGCGGCATGCCGAAGGATCAGCTTACCCGCCGCGGAGGGCAAGGCCGTTGTTCAGCGCAAGCGTGCGCGCTGGCCGGACATCAATCGTTCCAGTCGCGACAGGTCAACTGGCGCACGGCGTGGATCCCGGCCAGCTCGGCCGCGATGCCAAGTTCGCGGGCGTGCGCCCTGTCCAGGCAGGGAGAGCGCTCCCACCCAGGCACATGCATGCTGTCATCCGACAGTTTTTTCGCCGTGATGAAGACCTCATGCGTCGGCCGGCGCTTAATAGCGCGAAGGGGCCGGGGAGCCGTCGGCGGAGTTCTTCCGGTACATGATTTCCTCGCCGCCTACTCGGCCGCGCCTAAAGTTGGGGCCGAGGAGCGGCTCATCGATGGGCTGGATGACCTCCTCGTGGACTGCGGCGATCCCGTCGCACCAGGGGCATACGTCGACGAAATTGCGTGCTTCCATCAAGCGCGTGCCAGCCTCGCCCGAACCATTGTCGGACGTGGTAAACGTTCCGGTGTTGTGGACTACCCCCGCTGACGTGCGCTGCTCGAAATGGCCGTCCGGCATGAAACACACGGTATCGTAGGCGGACTGGTAGCAACCGAGCAAATCCGGCACGGAGGCGGCGCGGTCCAGGTAAAGGCGCAAGCCGATACAGGAGGGGATCGCCAGCATCAGCAGCCAGGCCAGGATCTTGACAATCCAGCCGAGCGTGGAGGCGACAAAACGGTTCCATGGATGGGGTGTGCCGATCTCGTGCACCGGCCCGGATTCGCTCAGCGGCTCAACGTCCATAGGCTCAGCGTCCATACGGCGCGGCCAGCGGTTCGCCGATGAACACGCCCTGGGTCGGCCACGCCACGCTGCGCCAGTAAGCTTCGATGGCGCTGCTGCCGCTCAGGTAATGCTTGAGCAGGATGCTGGGATGCGGAAACTTTTGCCAATGATTGCAGGGTTCGCTGACGCTGCCGTAGCTGGCGGTGGCGCCCGCTTCCAGCCAGCGCAGGCTGCTCATCTGGCTGGCGCCATGCAGGTCGCCGCCGAACGAGGTCAGGTGGTCGGCCAGCGCGCCCGGCAAAAACTTGACGCTGTCGAGCTTGTCGACCTTCGCCATGCCGGTCTGGTAGACCATGATGTCGCTCTTGCCCTCAAGCGCGTCGCTGTGCAGGGTTTTGGTGCGGATTTTCTTGGCGGCGATGTGTCCGTCGCGCGGAAACAGCTCGGCCCGCGAATTGCGTGCCGCCTGCGAGGTGACCAGGTAGTACGCGGTGGCGTTCGGTACGCGAAAGCCGCTGGCCACGCCACGGTCGATCAAGGCCTTGGCCTGCGCCACCGAGTCGGTCGGCAGCAGCATCGACAGGCGCATGCGGAAGTCGGCCACGGGCTGGACCGAACTGGCGTTGAAGTAGGCGCTGGGACGACTGGCGGCGCAGGTATTGCTGCACTGGCCAGGGTCGAAGCCCATGGTGTAGGCGGCCGTGATGGCATTGCATTCGACGGCGTACGGTGCGGTCCAGACCATTAGCACCGCTTCGATACCGGCCGGAAGCTGGCTGTCGATGCTTTCTTTCAGGGCTTGAAAGCGGGCGGCGTCGAGCCGCTGCGGCTTGCCGGGGATGCTCACATGGATGACGTTGGCGGCGGGAATGGCGCGCGCCTTGCGGTAATACGCGGCAATCGCCACGCTGTTCGGTTCGGCATCGTTGACGACCAGCGCCAGCTGGCTGGGGCGCAGGCGCGGCGCCGAAGCGCCCTGGGCGCCGGCCTGGCCGGTGGTGGCGGCCAGGGCCAAAGTCAGGATCAGTGCTGCGCGCAGGGTCATGGAGTGGCCAGGGTCGGGTGAACGGGGCCGCTTGCCCCGCAGCGCCGATTATAGCGGCTGGGCGGGGGTGACCACGAGCGTCGCCGCATCGGGCGCGCTGGCGGGACAGCCGGACGGCCGCCCCGGCTCGCAGGCCGCCTGCGCCGTGGCAGGCTCGCCCTGCCCGCGCAGATGCTCGGGACGCTCCTGCGCGCGGCGCTGCATCTCGATCGAAAAAGCTTGCTCGTAGGGGACCATGCGCAGTTGCTCGGCTTCGCGCTCGGCCGCGCTGACCGCCGGCGTGGCGCGCAAGGCGCCGGCGCTGGCGCTGACAGGGGCGCTGGAAGATGACTGCGAAGGTAATGGCGAAGGCGACTGCTGCAGTGCGGAATTCGGTGCCGGCTGGATGCTGCCGCTGGTGCTGTCGACTGGCTCTCCACCGCCGCAAGCGGTCAGTGCAAAGATGCCGGCGCTGACCAGCGTGTGCTTGAATACGTTAAAAAACATACTTCCTCACATCGGATAAATTCGGAGAACGGCTCGAATTCTATGCGTGGAGAAACAATTCTGCAGGGGAAATTTATTTCAGGATTTAACAAATTGCTTTTCTTTATCATTTTTATGCGACGTTGACGTATATTAGCGCAACGTAGCTAGAACATGCCACTCAAGAAACATAAAAAAACTTCTGGAAACGTCAATTTTAGGACACGAAAAAAGCACTAATTTGTAACTAAGTGTGTTTGGCAACATTTTCTGACGCCGACGCGTTAGAAATGGCCGCAGCCACTTTGTTGCAATGCAGCATTCAAGTTGTCTGACAACCAATCGGACACCCTCCTCGCGCGCGCCAATCAAAAAGGGAGCCGCGGCTCCCTTGCTTGATTACACCCAGCAAACTTTACGCGCGCTGGTAGATATCTTCGAAACGCACGATATCGTCCTCGCCCAGGTAACTGCCCGACTGCACTTCGATGATGTGCAGCGGCACCTTGCCAGGGTTTTCGAGACGGTGCGTCATGCCGATCGGGATGTAGGTCGATTCGTTTTCCGACAACAAGCTGACTTTCTCGCCGCAGGTCACGCGCGCGGTGCCGCTGACCACCACCCAGTGCTCGGCGCGGTGATGATGCATCTGCAGCGACAATTTTTCGCCCGGCTTGACAGTGATGCGCTTGACCTGAAAGCGGTCGCCCGCGTCGATGCCCTCATAATACCCCCACGGGCGGTACACCTTGGTGTGATGCAAGTGTTCTGTGCGCTCTTTCAATTTCAGATGGTCGACGATCTGCTTGACCCGCTGCACCTGGTCCTTGTGCGCCACCAGCACCGCGTCCGGCGTTTCCACCACGACCAGGTCGGAGACGCCGACCACGGCCACGATGCGGCTCTCGGCGCGCACCAGCGAATTGCTCACGCCATCGAGGTACACATCGCCGCGCTGGACATTGCCCTGGGCGTCCGCGCCACGGCCCTGCTGCACCTGCCACAGCGCCGACCAGGAACCGACATCGCTCCAGCCGATGTCGGCCGGCACCACCACCGCATGGCGGGTGCGTTCCATCACGGCGTAATCGATCGAGTCCGACGGGCAACTGGCGAACGCCGCTTCGTCCAGGCGGCAGAAATCGAGGTCGCGGTAACCGAGCCGCACGGCCGCTTCGGCCGCCACCGCAATGGCCGGGGCGAATTCGCCCAGCTCGCGCAGGTAGCCTTCGGCGCGGAACAGGAACATGCCGCTGTTCCAGTAATAGCCGCCGTCGGCGACAAAACCCTCGGCGCTGGCGCGATCGGGTTTCTCGACGAAACGGTCGACCTGGTAAGCGCCGCTGGCGCCGGCCGCCGGCGCGCCACGGTGGATGTAGCCGTAGCCGGTCTCGGGCGCCTGCGGCACGATGCCGAAGGTGGCCAGGGCGCCATCGGCCACCAGGGTCGCGGCCTGGGCCACCGCCTCGGCGAAGGGCACGTTCTTGTCGATCACATGGTCGGCCGGCAGCACCAGCATGACCGCGTCCGGATCGATGGCGCGCAGGTAGTTCGCGGCGGCGGCCACCGCCGGGGCGGTGTTGCGCCCGACCGGTTCGAGCAGGATGCCGAGCGGGGTCACGCCGATTTCGCGCAGTTGCTCGGCCACCAGGAAGCGGTGCTCGTTGCCGCACACCACCAGCGGCGCCATCAGCTCGGGCCAGCCCGCCACGCGCAGGACGGTGTCTTGCAGCATGGTCTTGTCGGTCACCAGGGGCAGCAACTGCTTGGGCAGCACCGCGCGCGACAAGGGCCACAAGCGCGTTCCCGCGCCACCGGACAGGATCACTGGGTAGATTTTCATTGCATCTCTTTCAGGTCGTTTTTATGCTGCTGTTTTTATGTGCCGCTCGGTGCTCGCATGGTCTTACTTGACCGCTTCCAGCGGCGCATCGGTGCGCCGGGTAAAGCGGCGGTCGCGCGCATTGACCCACTCGTCCGAGGCGTAGTCCGACACGTGCTTCATTTCGCCGGCCCGATCCACACTGTAATCCTTAAAAACGATCATTTCATCTAACGTTACATCGCGCAAGACCCGTGTGTATTCGAACAACACACTGCGCACGATCTTGGCGCCTTCGCAAATGTGGCTGCCATGCCCGATCCAGCTCGGGCCGATGATGGTCACGCCGGCCTCGATGCAGGCGCCCGAGCCGATATAGACCGGCCCTTCGATGGTCGTGCCTTCCCAGTCGATGCGGGTGTTCAGGCCCACCCACAGGCCGTCTTCGACCTGGATGCCGGGCACGTCCATGTGGGCGACTTCGCCCAGCAGCACGTTTTGCAGGGTCTGCCAGTAGTCGGACACGCTGCCGATGTCGATCCAGTTGAACCCGCGCGTCTGCGCGTAGAACGGCATGCCTTCCTTGGCCAGCAGGGGGAACAGTTCGGAGCCGATGTCGAACGGCACGCCGGAGGGAATCAGGTCGATCACCTGCGGCTCGAAAATATAGATGCCGGTGCTGATGAAGTTCGACTTGGCCTCGGCTTCGGACGGCTTTTCCTGGAACTCGGTGATGCGGCCATCCTTGTCGGTGACCACCACGCCGTAGCTCGACACCTTATCCCACGGCACTTCCTTGGTGATGACGGAGCACAGCGCGCCCTTGCGGCGGTGCTCGAACAGGGCAGATTTGAGGTCGAGGTCGATCAGGGCGTCGCCGCACAGCACGATGGTGGTGTCGTCGAAGAAGCCGCCGAATTCCTGGATCTTCTTCATGCCGCCGGCCGAGCCGATCGGCTGCGGCACGACCTCGCCTTCATCGTTGGTGTAGCCTTCGAAGGAGTAGCCGATCTGGACCCCGAACTGGTGCCCTTCGCCGAAATACTCTTCGATCTTTTCGTGCAGATAACTGACGTTGACCATGATTTCGGTGATGCCGTACTTGGCCAGGTGCTCGACCAGGTAGGCCATCACCGGCTTGCCCAGGATCGGGATCATCGGCTTGGGCAGATCATAGGTCAGGGGGCGCACACGGGTGCCTTTACCAGCGGCCAGGATCATCGCTTTCATGGAGTTCTTTCCTTAGTTTGTTCGTCGAGCATGCGCTCAAACATTACTTGGGCAGGGATTGCCAGCGCCATGCGTCGGCGCACATCTGGGCCACGTCGCGCTCCGCCTTCCAGCCGAGCTCGTTTTCGGCGAAGCTGGCGTCGGCGTAGCAGGCGGCGATATCGCCGGGGCGGCGCGCCACGATCCGGTAGGGCACTTGCTTGCCGCTGGCCTGTTCGAACGCGCGCACCATTTCCAGCACGCTGTTACCGCGCCCGGTGCCAAGATTGTACGTAACAATGCCGGGACCTGTCGCCAGCTTGCTTAAGGTTTTGACATGACCGATTGCCAGGTCGACAACGTGGATGTAATCGCGCATACCGGTGCCGTCCGGGGTCGGATAATCGCCCCCGTACACCGACAGGAACTCGCGCCGCCCTTCGGCTACTTGCGCAATGTACGGCAGCAGGTTGTTGGGGATGCCGTTCGGCTCTTCACCGATCAAGCCGCTCTCGTGGGCGCCGATCGGGTTGAAGTAGCGCAGCAGCGCGATGCGCCAGCTCGGGTCGGCCTTGATCAGGTCGCGCAGCATGTCTTCAATGATCAGTTTGCTACGGCCATAGGGATTGGTGGCCGACAAGGCAAAATCTTCCTTGATCGGCACCGAGACCGGGTCGCCGTACACCGTGGCCGAGGAGCTGAACACCAGCGACTTGACGTCGTGGCGCGCCATGGCGTCGAACAGCGCCAGCGAACCGGTCACGTTGTTGTCGTAGTAGCGCAGCGGCTGCGACACCGACTCGCCAACCGCTTTCAGGCCGGCGAAGTGGATCACGGCGCCAATCCGGTGCGCCTGGAAGACGGCGTCGAGGGCCGCGCCGTCGCGGATGTCGCCCTCGATGAAGGCCAGTGGCTGGCCGCTGATGCGCTGCACGCGATCGAGCACGCTGCGCTGGCTGTTGGACAGGTTGTCAAACGCGATCGGCTCATGGCCGGCCTTGATCAGTTCGACACAGGTATGCGAGCCGATGTAGCCCAGGCCGCCGGTAACAAGAATTTTCATGATGTGATGCTTTCGAAAAAAGGTGAAGGCGGCCCGTGGCCGCCCTACTCGCTCTGCGGCAAGATGCGCGCAAGGCTCATGCGATTAAACAGTACGCCGACCGGCAACAGCACCAGTTGGTCGTCGAACTCGCCGCCGGCGGCCAGTCGATCGCGGCTCAGGGGGCGTTCGATGAAGGTGGTGATGGCGAGCGCGTTGAAGCGCTCATCGGCATTGGTGAGGGACGTGCCGGGCTGGCGCACGCCGTGCACGCTGGTGCCGCCATGCTCGCGCCCGTACGAAAACACCACGGCGGCGCCGCACTGGGTGGCCATCGAACACGCCGCCGCGCCAACCTGGCGCACCAGCCGGCCGTCGCGGCGCGTGACGATCGACTTGGTGCCGAAGGCCACGGTGGGGTGGACCGGCGCCGCGCTCATCGCCGGCGTGACGCTGTAGCGCAGCAGCTTGCCCCAGCCGTCGCCGGGCGGCAGGCCCAGCGTCACCCAGGGCAGCAAGCCGCTGCAGCGCTCTTCGCTGTCGCAGCGGCCGTCGAACTCGCGTCCGCCGCCGTCCTCCTGCGCCGGGCGCGGCAAGCGCCCGTTGACCAGCGCAAAGCCGATCAGCGCTTCGCGCGCCTGGGCCAGCGCGGCCGCGCTGCGCCGCTCCGGTCCCGCGCGCGTATCGGTCTTGCCGATCCCCGCCATGAGCATGGAGGCCGCGCCCAGGCCCACCACGGCCAGCATCAGCAGCAGGGCGGCGCCGCGTTGGCGCCGCCCTGCCAGGACGCCCTTTACAGGCGCCATACCTTGATGCCGGCCTCGACCAGTGCGGCCTGGTCGAAGGCGGCCTTGACGTCGATGAACACGCCGCCCTTGATCAACTTCTTCTGGAAGTCTTCGATCGAGGTGGCCATCAACTGGCGGTGCGAGACGGCGGCCACGACCGCGTCGGCGCGCGGCAATTCATCCCAGCCGACCAGCTTGACGCCGTATTCGTGCATCGCTTCGTCGGCATCGGCGTACGGGTCGTGCACGAACACCTCGACGCCGTAGGTTTTCAGTTCGGTGATCACATCGGCCACCTTGGAATTGCGCAGGTCGGCGCAGTTTTCCTTGAACGTCAGGCCCAGCACGTTGACCTTGGCGCCCTTGATGTAGCTGCCGGCGGCGATCATGTTCTTGATGGTGGTTTCGGCGATGAACTTGGCCATGCCGTCGTTGATGCGACGCCCCGCCAGGATCACTTGCGGGTGGTAGCCCAGCATGTCGGCCTTGTGGGTCAGGTAGTACGGGTCCACGCCGATGCAGTGGCCGCCCACCAGGCCTGGCGAAAACTTGAGGAAGTTCCACTTGGTCCCGGCCGCTTTCAGCACTTCGGAGGTGTCGATGCCGATCTTGTCGAAGATGATGGCCAGTTCGTTCATCAGCGCGATGTTCAGGTCGCGCTGGGTGTTTTCGATGACCTTGCACGCTTCGGCGGCCTTGATGCTCGAGCAGCGGTGCACGCCCGGCTTGACGATCGACTCGTACATGGTGGCCACTTTTTCCAGCGTTTCCGGGGTGTCGCCGGCGACCACTTTCAAGATCGTGGTCAGGGTGTGTTCCTTGTCGCCCGGGTTGATGCGCTCCGGCGAGTAACCGACGAAAAAGTCATCCTTCCACTTCAGGCCCGAGGCTTTTTCGAGCACGGGGATGCACACTTCTTCGGTCGCGCCCGGATACACGGTGGACTCGTAGATGACGGTGGCGCCCTTCTTCATGTGCTTGCCGACCACCTGGCTGGCGCCGATCAGCGGGCCGAAATCGGGATTGTGGGCGATGTCGACCGGGGTCGGCACGGCCACGATGATCAGGTCGGCGTCGCCCAGGCGGGCCGGATCGTTGGTGTACTCGGCGTGCACGGCCGCGGCCATCTGCTCGTCCGACAATTCGCGCGAGGGGTCGACCCCGCGCCGGCAGGATTCGACTTTGGAGACCGAAATATCGAGGCCGATGGTCGGACCCAGTTTCGCGAACTCGACAACGAGGGGGAGGCCGACGTAGCCAAGACCGATGACGCCAATTGTGCTCATAAAACTGCCTTTGAATGAATAGTGTAAATAGGATTCAGCAACGTGGATTCAGCAAGCAGGGCTCAGCGCCGGGTTGCTTCTTTGAGGAACAGCCAGATGAAGCCCATGTCGTCGATAAAGTAGCGGCGGAACATGCGGCGCGGCTCCTGCAGGAAGCGGTAGAACCACTCCAGGCCGCTTTTCTGCATCCACAGCGGGGCGCGCTTGACCCTGCCGACGGCAACGTCGAAGGTGCCGCCCACGCCCATCGCGAACGGAATTTTCATCTGCGCCTGGTACTGGCCCAAAAAATGTTCCTTTTTGGGCGAACTGATCGCCACGAACAGCAGGTCGGCCTTGGCGGCGGCGATCTGCTCGACCACGCCCGCTTCTTCTTCGGGTTTCCAGTAGCCGTTGCGGTAGCCGGCCAGGGTCATGCCGGCGTATTTTTTCTCGTAAATGCGCTTGACGTCGGAAACGACTTCCTCGCGCGCGCCCAGCAGGTAGACGCGCCAGCCTTTTTCGGCGGCGCGCTTCATGAGCGCTTCGAACAGGTCGACCCCGGCCACGCGCTCCTTGAGGGGTTTACCGAGCAGGCGCGCGGCCCATACCACCGGCATGCCGTCGACGTTGATCAGCGCGCATTCGTTGATGATGCGGCGCAGTTCGGGGTCGCGGTTGGCCTTGACCAGCTTGTCGACGTTGACGACCACGTGCTGGTGGGGGGTGCCGGCGGCGATGAAACCTTCCACTTTTCGCAAGGTTTCTTCCATCGTCAGGTTGTCCATCAGACAACCCATCATCTCGATACGCTCGCTCACGCCAGTTCCTTGGTCAGGATGGCGACGATGCGCTCGGCCGCCTTGCCATCCCACAGGTGCGGACGGCGGCCCTGTTTGCCTTCGCCGCGCAAGACCTTGCGCGCCTCGGCCACGATGCGCGCCGGATCGGTGCCGACCAGCACGTTCGAACCTTCGTCGACGGTGACCGGGCGCTCGGTGTTTTCACGGATCGTGATGCAGGGCACGCCCAGCGCGGTGGTTTCTTCCTGCAAGCCGCCGCTGTCGGTCAGCACCACCGCCGCGTCCTTCCACAGGTTAAGAAAGGCCATGTAGGCTTGCGGGCCGACCAGGGTGACGTTCGGCCCCAGGTCGATGCCGAAGCTGTCGAGATTGGCGCGGGTGCGCGGATGCACCGGGAAGATCAGCGGCAACTCCTGGGCGATCTCGCGCAGGGCGCCGGCCAGGGTGCGCATCATGGCGGCGTCGTCCACGTTGCTGGGACGGTGCAGGGTCACCACGCCGTAGCGCGCGCCATTGGCGCTGCGCGTGGCCTTGATGGCGCTCGTTTCGTACGAGGACGTATCGGCCGCGCTGAGCTTGTCTGCCTGGAACAACACATTATCGACCATCACATGGCCGACATAATGGATCGCCGACTCGGCCTTGCCTTCGCGCTGCAGGTGGGTCACGGCGCTTGGCTCGGTGACGAAGAACCAGTCGCTGATGCTGTCGGTGACGAGGCGGTTGATTTCTTCCGGCATGGTCATGTCGCCGCTGCGCAAGCCCGCTTCGACGTGGGCCACGGGAATGTTGAGCTTCTTGGCGGCGATCGAGCAGGCCAGGGTGGAATTGACGTCGCCCACCACCAGCACGGCGGCCGGGCGCTCGGCCTGGCACAGTTCTTCGAACGCGACCATGATCTTGGCCGTCTGCTGGGCATGGCTGCCGCCGCCCGCGCCCATGAAGATATCGGGCTGGGGAATGCCCAGCTCTTCAAAGAAGACATCGTTCATCTCGCGGTCGTAGTGCTGGCCGGTGTGGATGATCTTGAACGTGAGCGCGTCCTGCTGTTGCAAGGCGCGCACGATCGGTGCGATTTTCATGAAGTTGGGTCGAGCACCGGCAACCAGATAGATCAGTGGCATAGTCATCCAGATTTATAAAAAAAGCAATTATAATCGGAAAGGCAAATTCGTTGTCCGCACATTATCGAATGTGCGCGCCCGCCCAGCAAGCGAGCGTTGCCCCATTGCCGGTTCGACGTTGTCGAGACGCATCACCAAGCGGCGCTTGTGGTTCCTAGTGGCAACAATGAGCTGTGTGAGGGCGAAGCGGATGGGGTCGAACGCCAGCGTTGCGGCAATTCGTTCAAGAGATGGCGGAGGGGAAAGGCGGCGCTGTCGTTCAGGCAGCCCGTGTCGACCACGGGCCCGAACGCGCGGACCGGGCACCGCTCGTGCGTACCAGGTCCGCATCGCCTTGCGCCAGCAGGCGCTGGCGCAAGGCAGGGGGAGACATCAGTTGACCGTCACATCCAGGTCGGTCACCGAGATGACACGTCCGCCAACCGTGATCTTCGCATTGGTAGCGCTAAAAACGATCTCCGGTTTCACAGTCAAACAGTTCGAACGCAGGACCGAGACGAAAAAGCCGCGGTTCTTGGCCGTCGCATAGTTAAACTTGTTCCAGAAATGCGGTCCCGTCGGCACGGTCGGCGCCGGCATGTAGCCAACCGAGGTGCTCATCGCAAACGCATCGGGCGAGGCCACCGTGCCGCACAGCTCGGCCGGCGCCAGGGCGGCGCGGAAGGCGGCCGCCGGGCCGGTCACGGGCGCCACGGTGTGCAGGTTGTACTCGTACTTGCGCGGCGTAGCGCTGTTGAGCTGGTCGATCGTCACCAGGGTCGATGGACGAATGAAGACCACGGTGCGCTTCGCCTGGCTCAGCTTGCCTGCATAGGCGGCGGTGGCGTCGCCGGTGCTGATGTCGTAAGCGGCCGTCTGCAGGAACTTGGTCAGCTTGCCGGACGCGGCGCGATCGCCCAGGCCGCCGGCGCCCAGGTACTGGCCCTGGCCGCCGTCGAAGGTGATCGCATTGTGCGCCTTGGTCTGCTTGTAGTAGTCGCGCCAGTGCGGCGAGTTGTAGTAATCGTAGTTGCCGCTGTCCATGGCCAGGACCTTGCCCTTGGAATACATGACAAAGCTGTTCTGGTCGGCATGCGAGTGGTTCACCGAGCCGAACGGGCTGCTCTTGAAGAATACCGAGGTGCGGGCACGGTCGGTCAGCGAGCTGTGCATGGCGGCCCAGCCAATCGCCGGGAAGTAGGCGCCGTTCGGCTGGGTGGCCGGCAAGGTGATCGGGCCGGAGAACTCGCGCGGGCTGAGCAGGATGTGCAGGCGCGCATAGTCTTCGCCGCTCTGCTGCTTGACGTACCAGCGCGACAAGGTGGTGTCGGAGCGGTTCATGACGGCCTTGCCGAAGCGGGCCCATTCTTCGATCCGGTTCACTTCGGCGCCGTCGCCGAATACGCCGACCGGCACGCCGGGCGGCAGGGCGTAGGCCATGAAGCGGGCGAATTCGGCCAGCCATGGCTTGCGGTAGAACGGCACGCCGAGCACGCGCTCGATCAAGTCCCACATCAGCAGCGATTCGCCGGATTCCCAGCCGGCATAGCTCGATCCGTTGGCAAAGCCGCCGTCGTCCCCGCCCCATGGGCTGGTGCTGCTGACATACAGCGGCAGCGAGGTGCGCAGCCAGGCGTGGGTCTCGGGCATGTCGCCGCGCACGATCAGCAAGGCGCCGACGAATTTACCCAGGGCGTTATAGGCGATCCCGTTTTCCGGATACAGCCTGACCGTCTCGGCCACCTTGTTCAAGCCCGAGTTGCCGCAGGCGAGAATGATGTCCTTGACCATCTGCTTGTCGGCGGCCGTCATGGCGGGAAAGGCAAAATCGTAGGCCAGGGCATAGAACCAGGCGTAATCGCGGGTTTCGGCAACGTCGCCGACGCATTTGCGCGCCAGGATGCCTGGCGCAAACAGTTGCATGCGGGCCCGCATTTCGGTGATAAACCAGGGATTCTTGGTCATATGGTAAGCCACGGCCGCCTCGGCCATGCCTTCCAGGATGCGGTCCTGCTGCCACCAGGATTCCATGCGCACCGTGGTATTGCTGGAATTAATCTGCGTCTTCAGGGCGCTGGTGACATTGGCCACCGAATTGCGCTGCAAATAGCCGGTCACAGCCACGATGGACGAGGTGCGCTCGGCCTTGGTGGCGGCCACGATGCCGAGGAAATCGGGCTGGCCCTTGAACAGGCGCGGGTGGCCCATTGGCGCGGCAGCGTCGAATTTATCGATGGCGGCGGTCAGGGAAGACGGGGCCAAAGCGCTGGCCGTGGCGGTCAGCTCGGCCGTGGTAAAACGGGGTGCGACGGTGGTGAAATTCTGGGCCAGGGCAGGCATGCACAAGGCTGCCGTCGCCAGTGAAATAACGTTAACTAATCTTATCATGCTGCCAACTCCTCATAACGTTGTCGAAGACGTCGCAAGACTGTCCCGACCATGTACTCGGACTCGACACGTGCCAGTCCGCGCTCGGAGATCATATCCGCCAAGACATTATCATCCAAAATGCGCAAAATACAGGCAGCGAGCTGGGGTATATTGCTCACTTCAACGAGAAAACCACACTTTCCTTGATCCAACATCTGTGGCACAGCGCCAACATCGGTGGCCACGACTGGAACCGTTGCCATCATGGCTTCCAAAATTGACATCGGCATCTGTTCCTTGTGCGATGGCAGCACGAAAACGGCCGCTTCGGCCAACAAGGCCGCACGCGCGTCGGCATCGACCCAGCCCGGCAGCCGCACGCAGTCGGCCACGCCGAGTTCGGCCGCCAGTGCGCGCGCGCCATCGGCGTCGCCGTCGCCGGCCAGCACCAGGCGCGCCTCGGGCGATTGCGCATGCACGGCGGCGAAGGCGCGGATCAGGTCGAACACGCCCTTCTTCGCTTCCAGCCGTCCCAGGAACAGCACGCTGCGTCCGGGCCGGCGCGCCGCCAGCGTGACGCCGGCGATCGGGTTGGGAAACACCTCGACCGTCTTGAGCCCGGCACGCGTGCGCAGCCAGGTGGCCGAGACCTCGGTCAGGGCAAAGGCGGCGGCGGCGTCGCCCAAGAGGCGCAGCGCCAAGCGCTGGCGCCAGCCGGACAGGCGCACGTCGACGAAGTCGATGAATTCGCCCCCGTGCAGGTGCACCAGCACGGGACGGCGGAACAGGCGCGCCGCCGCCATGAACGGCGCCTTGCGCCAGAAGCTGACCCCGGAGGCCAGGTGCACATGCAGCACCGAGACGCGCCCGCGCAGCAGCAGCGCCAGGAATTGAAGCAGCGCGGCCAGCGCGCGTAACGCCTTGCGCAGCGGACCGCCGTCGACGTGGGTGGCGATGAAGCGGCAGCGCCCGCCCTCCTCGTAGCCGTGCGCCAGATAGGTCTGGATCACGCTGGCCATGCCGCCGCGCGCTGCCGGCGACGGGCCGATCATGATCACCGACTTCATCAGAGCGTCCCGGCGCTGTCGCTCTCGCGCTCGATATGGGCCGCGCCCAGGTAGCCGGACAGGTCGAGGCGCTGGATCAGCAGCTTGTGCTTGCCCGAGCCGGTGCGCGCGATGCCGTCGACGCGCACGATCTCGATATCGAGCCCGCCCTGGGTCTTGGCCAGGACGCCGGCCGCCAGCGCGGCGCGCGCGCGCGGGGTCAGTTCGGTGTCGGACATGACCTTGAGGGTGGCCTTGCCGGGCGCGTCTTGCTCGAACTGCATCATGTCGGCGCTGGCGAGCTGCTCGAAGTGGGCCGCGCCGATGGTGCAGATCGACACCAGGCGGTGATCGCGGCACACCAAAAATTCCTGCAGCCGCCCTTCGATCCGTTCGACCACCGCGAAGCCAGGGCGAATGGTGTTGGGCGCCTTGCTCCACATGGCCAGGTCGCCGGTGCGGTAGCGGATCAGCGGCATGACCCGGTTGTCGAAGCCGGTGGCGACGATTTCGCCGATCACGCCCGGTTCCGTAATGGCGCGTCCGTCGTTGTCGACCAGCTCCACCTTGCCGTACAGGGGCCAGAAGAAATAGCGGCTGTCGTCAGGCAGCGAGATGGCCTTGACGGCGCGTTCGGAGTGGCCGTAGTCGAGCAGCACCGGGCAGCCGAACACTTCACGGATCAGGTCGACCTGGTAATCGTAGACATTCTCGGAAAACAGCTGCACGGCGCGGATGCGCGCGACGAGCTCGGGGGCCGGATTGGCCTTGAACCAGTGCGCCAGCGGCACCAGCGCCGATGGAAAGGCGTGGATGATGGTCGGCTTCCACTTGGCGATCGCTTCCACGTAGCCGGGCATGTACTGCGCTTCCAGGTGATCCGACGACAGATGCAGGTAACGCTTGATCGGGTCGTACATCCACAGGGAGCCGCCCGGTTTGCCGGCGCCCGGCACGCTGCGCCCGCGCAGCGCCAGGATGACGTCGCCGCTGCCGACCCCGGCGACGGTATCGAACGTGCTGTTATAGGCAAAGTCCTTGGAGCGCGAGACGTACTTTTCCAGGTACAGCTTCATCGGCACCGAGGTCGAGCCGCCGGTGAACGCCATCAGGTGCGTTTCCGGGCCCATCTTGTTGGACAGATAACGGGTGCTGTCGGCCTTGAGCGATTCTTTTTCGAGCAGCGGAAACGCGGCCAGCAAGCGCGTTGCGTCGGACGGATCGCGCACCTCGGCCAGCGCCCCTTTCAGGTGGGCGTAGGCGGGCACGGTCTCGATCGCCCAGCGCAGGGTCTCGAGCAGTTTTTCGTCGGCGCGGCGCGCGGTCCAGACCGGGTCGTTGCAGCGGTTGATTTCAGCCTGGAACTCGTCGTACTTGGCGCCGTAGCGCAGGCGCGTCGGCGCCATCGAATACACGTGGCCGAGCGAGCTCTTGACCCATTGCGGGGCAGCCGTGTAGAACTTGAGGAAGGGATGGACAATGTCTTCGATCGGCATGTTGATGGGCTTTCTATGCTGTGGTGGTTGTGGTGGCGGCAGCGGCGCGCACGCCGGCCAGTCCGCGGAAGATCGTTTCGTAACGCGTAATCATGTGCTGCACATCGAAGCGCGCGCGCACCGAGGCCAGCGCGCCCTGCCCCAGGCGCGCGCACAGCGCCGGGGAGCTCAAACGGGTCAGGGCGGCAGTGAGCGCTTTGACGTCGCCGGCCGGGTACAACAGGCCGTTGACGCCGTCGTCGACCTGCTCGCGCATGCCGCCGACGTCGCTCGACACCAGCGGTTTACCGAGCGCCATGTATTCCAGGGTGGCGATCGGGAAGTTCTCGTCGTGCGAGGTCAGGGTCATGACATCGCACATGCCGATGAAGGGACGCACGTCCTGCTGGAAGCCGGCCAGCAGCACCGCGTCGCGCAGGCCGAGCGCATCGATGCGGGCCTCGATCTGGGGGCGCGTTACGCCGTCGCCGACCAGCACCGCGCGCGCCGCCACGCCTTGGGCGCGCAAGCGCGCCAGCGCCTCGAGCAGGTCGCCGTGCCGTTTCTCCTCGCGGAAAATGGCGCACAGGCCGATCACCAGCTCGTGCGGCTTGACGCCGTGCTGGGCGCGCAGGGCGCTAGCCGGCTGCGCCACCAGGTCCGCCGAAAAATGTCCGAGGTCGACCCCGTTGTGCACCACTTCGCTGCGGCGCAGGCCGACACCGAGCTTGGCGAAGAACCCGCGCTGCAACTCGCTGATGAAGATGACGCAGGCGGCGGTCCGATAGAATTGACGATAAACGATGAAACGCAGGCGCGCGCTGCCGCCGCGCCGCACCACGCCCATGCTGTGGCAAATGAAGGCCTGCGGCGGGCGGCGCCGCGCGCGCCAGCCGGCCATGGTGGCGCACATCTGCGAATATTGGGAGGTAGCGATCACCAGCTCGGGTTCCAGCTGATCCATCAGGCCGGCCAGGCGCTTCAGGGCGCCCAGGTCGACCCCGCCGCCCGAATGACAGCAGACGATCGGCGCGACCCCGCCCCGTTCCAGGTCGGCCGCCAGTTCGGCGGAATCCTTCAGGTAGGCCACGGCCACCTTGTGGCCGCGCTGGGCCAGGCCGGTCGCCAGCGCCACCAGGTGGCGTTCGGCGCCGCCGAACTTGAGCTGATCGGCGACGAACAGGAGGGTCATTGGCGTCATCTGGGCTTTCAAGCAATCATGGTCAAGAAATCAAGGTCAAGTGTGCGGCCCGCGCCGGGGGCGGGGCCGCCAGCCGGTTCAGGACGCGTCGCGTCCCATCGCCAGCGCGATCTGGGCCTTCAGGGCGGCGGCCACGCGCGGCGCGGCGAAGCGTTCAGCCACCGCTTCCGGCCCGCCCTGCCCGGCCTCGCCATCGAGCGCGGCCAGGCCGGTGCGCAGCATGCGGGTGACCGCTTCGATATCGTCCGGCGCGGCGCAGGCGTCGGCGCTGCCGGCCCATTCGGCGATCAGGTCGGCCGAGGTGCCCGGCGGCGTAATGCCCCAGACCGGGCGGCGCGCGCCGATGTATTCCACCAACTTACTTGGCAGGAACACACTGGGCAACTTGCTGGGCGCGTCGATCACCAGCAGCGCGTCCGAGTCGCGCGCCAGCTGCAGCGATTCGCGGTAGCCGACCTGGCCGCGCATGCGCACCAGGCCCGCCGGCAGCGCCTTGTAGGCGTCCGAGGCGAGCAGGTTGGGCGAGACGTGGCCGACGAATTCGAAGGCGACCGTGTCCAGCGCAGTCGGCTGGCGTTCGAGGATGCGCACCAGCGCCGCGAACAGCGGCTCGGGCGAGCGGGCCCCGTAGCAGGCGCCGATGTGGCGCACCACGTGGCGCACGCCGGGACGCGCCGCCACCGCCACGGCCGGTGCCAATGCGGGCGCCGGGCCGGCGAAATTGTCCATGTCCCAGGCGTGCGGCAGCACGGCGGCGCGCGCGCGCCAGGCGGGCGGATACTTGGCCATCACCAGGTCCAGGGTGCGCTGCGAGGTAAACAATACGCGGTCGGCGGCCTTGACCACGCGCCGCTCCAGCGCCGCGTTGACCCGGTGTTCCATCCAGGTGTTCGGATGGAAGGGATTGTCCGACCAGGGGTCGCTGAAATGCGCCAGCCACGGCAAGCCGGTGCGGCGTTTGATTTCCAGCGCCAGCAGGTGGTCCGACATCGGCATGCCGAAGCTGACCAGCACCTCGCTGCTGCTGGCCGCGATGCGTTCGAGCGCCGGCCCGAGCGCGCGGCGGCGCCACGGACCCAGGCCGTCGGGAATGGTGTTATACAGCGGCAGCAGGCGGCGCGCGACCTTGTGCAGGAAGCCCTTGAAAAAGGTGCCGGGGCTGGGCACGCACAGCGAGCCGATGCGCTCGAAAAAATCCGGATACTGGTCGTAGGCGTCGGAAAATTGCGGATCGCTGCCGTGCAGCAGCTCTACCCGCGCGTCCAGGTGGTACAACTGGCGTCCGATCTGGATCGCCTGCGGGGTCAACTTGGGCGGCGCGTAGTAGCAGATTGCAAAAATCTTCAAGCGCGCTCTCCGAAGCCGTCCAGGGAATCGAGGATGCGCCGCGAGGCGTGGCCGTCGCCATAGAAATTGCCGCCGCTGCCGTCCCGCACTTCGCTGTCGAGCAGGCTGGCCACGGCCGTCACGATGCGCTCGCGGTTGGGGCCAACCAGGTGCACCATGCCCGACGCCGCCCCCTCCATGCGCTCGGTAACGTCGCGCATGACCACCACCGGTTTGCCCAGGCTCGGCGCTTCTTCCTGGACGCCGCCGGAATCGGTCAGCACCACGGAAGCGTTGATCATCATCGCCACGAACGGCAGGTAGTCGAGCGGCTGGCACAGCACCAGGTTGGCGAAACCGGCCGGCACCAGGTAACGTTCGACAGCGCCGCGCACGGCCGGATTCGGATGCACGGGGAACACGAAATCGATCTCGGGATAGCGCGTGCACAGCTCGGCGATGGCGGTGCAGATCGCCTCGAAGCCGGCGCCGAAGCTTTCGCGCCGGTGCGCGGTGACCAGCACGAAGGGACGGCGCGGCCCGATGAAGCGGTTCAAGCCCTGCGGCTCGAGCGCGGCGGCCACTTGCGCACGGCAAGCCGGGTCTTCCCGCAGGCGCGCGCGCACCAGGTACAGGGCGTCGATGCCGGTATTGCCGGTGATTAAGGTGCGCTCTTCAAGAATGCCTTCGCGTAGCAGGTTAACCTTGGCCGGCGCGGTCGGCGGGAAGTGCATTTCGGCGATGGCGCCGACCAGCTTGCGGTTCATCTCTTCCGGGAAGGGTTCATAGATATTGCCGGTGCGCAGGCCAGCTTCGACGTGGGCCACCTTGGCCTTGGCGTAAAACGCCGCCAGCGCGCCGGCAAAGGCGGTGGTGGTGTCGCCCTGCACCAGTACCCAGTCCGGACGCTCCTGTTCCAGCACCGGCGCCAAGCCGCCAAGCACCCCGGTGGTCAGGCCGGTCAGGGTCTGGCCCGGCTTCATCAGGTTCAGGTCATGCTCGGGATTGATGCCAAAAAAGGCCAGCACGCTGTCGAGCATTTCGCGGTGCTGGGCGGTGACGCAGACCACGACCTCGAAGCCGCCGTGGGCGCGCGCGGCCAGTACCACCGGCGCCAGTTTGATGGCCTCGGGGCGGGTGCCGAAGACGAAGAGCAGTTTTTGAAGTGCGGGCATGGTCGATCCTGGGATGGTTAATCGTGTGGGGTAGGAGATGCGGGAGTTGCGGATGCGGCAGGCCCCTGGGGCAGGAACAGGGCGCGCGCCTCGGGCAGCGCGCCGGCCAGCTTGAGCATGGCGACATAGGACACGGCGAAGGCGGCGCCGATCAGCACCGCTTCGAGCAGCGGCGCGCGCACCAGGTCGGCCGCATCGAGCAGCGCGGCCAGCGCGCCGGCGCCGGCGCAGGCGGCCAGGATGCGCAGCAGCGCGCCCCACTGCTGCAGGCGGCGCAGCGGCACCCCGGTCACGCGCGAGACGCGCCAGAAGCTGAAGGCGTTGCCGGCGGCCAGGGTCACCACATTGCCGAGCGCGGCGCCGGGCACGCCGAACAGCAGCGCGCCGGTGATGCCGGCGGCCAGGCTGACCAGCAGCAGGCAGGCGTCGGCGACCAGTAAAAAGCGGCCCTGGTTGAGCACCACCGTGAGCGTGCTGACCTCGACCGCCACGCCCAACAGGGCCAGGCAATTGATGCGCATCACGTCGGCCGCGAGCAGGTATTTGTCGGTGTAGACCACGGTCACGATGTGCACGGCCAGCACGGCGGTGAGCATCAGGGTCGGCAACAGCACGAAGGCGCTGGCCAGGTTGGCGCGCTGGTTCAGGCGCAGCATGCCGTCCTGGTCCTTGCTTGATTCGAGCGCGGACAGGCGCGGCGCGATGGCGTTGCTGACGCTGTTGCGCACCAGGGCCACCACCGGCATGATCACGGCGCCGATCGAGAAGGCGGCAAAGGCGGCGGCCGGGAACATGGCGGCCGCGACCCACTGGTCGGCCTGGCCGCGCAGCAGGAACAGGGCCGACGCCAGGCCGAACGGCACGCAGTAGACCAGTTGGGTGCGCAGCACCGGCATTTGCAGCGGAAACACGCGCCAGCCGTAGTGGCGCCCGATGTGCAGCAGCACCAGCACCACCTTGATGGCGGCGTAGGCCACCAGGGCCCCGAACACCACATCGGCGCGCCCGGACCAGGCGGCGGCGGCCACCATCACCACGCGCAGCACGGCCAGCGCGACGATGGTCTTGGCCTGCCCGGCCACGTCGCCGCGCGCATTGGGCAGGAACTCGATCAGGTTGGCCGCCACCCACAGGGTGAGGAAGGCCGGCATGAACCAGGCCGCGCTGTGCATGGCGCGCAGGCTGGCCGGCAACAGCGGATTCCACGGCCCCAACGCCAGGCCGGCCAAAGCGCCGGTGAACAGCAGCATCAGCAGGGTCTGGTGCACATAGGGCGCGCGCGCCTGCCCTTCATGGCGCGGCAGGAAATAGAACAGGCTGCGCGGCAGCGCGAACGGCGCGATCGCCATGGCCGTGCCGATCGCCAGCCAGGCCAGGCGGTAGTCGGCAAAGGCGGACGTCGGCAACAGGCGCACCAGCGCGATCGGCATCAAGAATTGCAGGCCGAAATCGAGCATGTTGGCGGCGGTCAGGGTGATCGCGCCGCGTTTCAGGCTGGCGCCCGTCATTGCAGGCCCCGGCTACGCATTTGGATAATCACAATACTCCACGTAAGCTTCGCTGCCCTTGGTCGAGATAACCTTGGCCGGAATGCCGACCGCGACCGAATTGTCGTCCAGGTCGCGCGTGAGCACGGCGTTGGCGCCGATGGCGCAGCCGTTGCCGACCTTGATGGCGCCCAGCAGCACGGCGCCGGCGCCGATGTGGATGTTATCGCCGAGCACGGGCACGCCCTTGCGCTCGCCCCGGTTGACCTGGCCGATGGTGACGCCCTGCGAAATATTGCAGTTGCGCCCGATGCGGGCGTCGCGGCTGACCACGATGCCGCCGAAGTGGCCAATGTAAAAGCCGGGGCCGATCTCGGTATCGTAGGGAATCGAGATGCCGAACTTGAAGCGGTAGTGCTTGTGCATGAAGCGGCCGATGTAGTGGGCCAGCTTCCACAGGCCGCCGGCGCCGCGCGTGACGGCGGCCAGGCGCAGCCAGAACAGGAAGCGAAAGCCCGGCACCATGCGGTAGGCGCGCAGGCCGGCTTTCCAGCCGCTGGCGCCTTGCAGGCAGCGATACAGGTCCGAGCCCCACAGCATGCGCAGGCGTTGACGTGGTGTTTGGTTCATGCCTTGGTTCATGCGAGCAGTGCCGACAGGTAAGGAGCGGAAACGGTTTCGGGCGCCAGGCGCGTGCTGGCGTAGGCGCGGCAACGCGCGCTGTATTCGGCCAGCCGGGCCGGATCGGCCAGCAGCGCGCGCGCCGCCGCAACGGCGCCGGCCACGTCGCTCACCGCCACGCCCAGGCCCAGGCGCGCGATGATGCCGTCCGGGTCGAACGTGGCCACCACCGGGACGCCGTTGGCCCAGGCTTGCAGATAGGTATTGGGAAAACCCTCGAAGGACGAGGTGTTCACAAAAATGCGGGCGCGCGCGAACAGGCTGCGCGTGGTGCCGAACTTGACCTGCCCGTGAAAGCGCAGGTTCGGCAAGGCGCTCGCGCCCGCTTCGGCGCGCGCGTACAGCTCACGCTCCTCAGGATGGGCGCCGCCGGCCATCTCGCAGACGAACTCGGGCAGCTCGCGCACGATGTCGATGAACCACTCGGGACGCTTCATCGAGCGCATATTGGCCAGCCACAGCAGGTCGGTGGGGCGCTCGGCGGGAGGGACGATGCTGTCGGGCAGGTCGGAAAACATGCCGGCCACCTCGGCATGCAAGCCGTAGTTTTTCAGCAGCAGCGCGGCTTGCTTGTCGGTTTGCGCCAGGATCGCGTCGGCGCGCCGCAGGCCGTAGTGATACAGGGCGCGGTCGCGCGCGTTGGTCAGCATCAGCGTATCGGGCGCGCAATCGGCGTCGGAGGCGATGCGGAACACGAAGCGGCGCCCGTAGCGCTTGCAAAAGGCGGCGGCGATGCCGACGGTGGCGCCGGCGCAGCTGACGTAGTAGACCTGGGCGTCGGCCGCCTTCATGGCGGCCCAGGTGGCGGTCAGGCGCGGGGCCAAAAAGCGCAGGCCGGGCAAGCCGTCGGCGAGGGCGAAGGTCTTGCGCACGGTCACGCCGCCGACCTGCTCGACTGGCTGCTGGCCGAAGTCGCCCACCAGCGAGGTGACCTGGTGGCCGCTGCGGGCCAGGTAGCGCGACATCAGCGCATGCTGCACTTCTTCGCCGCCGATGTGGACTTTTTTCCCGTCCAGGTCGGCGATGACGCCCCAGGCATAATAGTTCAGCATGCAGATGCGCGCCGATTTGCGCTGCATTGAATCAATATCCGTCACGTTGCCAGCTCGTCTTTCCGTAAGTCAAAGGGCTTGTCGTGCCAGGGCGCCGGTTCCCGATGCCGGTTCCTGTCCTTCATGCGGTACACGCCGCCGCAACCCATCAGGACGCCAAGCAGGATCCAGAAATACGATTGCGAAAAAGTGGGGGTAAACATATCGTCGGTGAAGCCCTGGATGAACCACAGGGGAATCATCACGGCGCCGCCGGCGAACATGCCTTGCAGGCTGGCGCTGGCATGCTCGCGCGACAGGCGCAAGAATTCGCGCCGCACGAACAGCAGGAAGGCCAGCACGAAGCCGAAGCCGACCAGGCCCAGGTCCATCAGGCCGCCCAGCCAGGCGCTGTGGGTCTGCGCCACCGGCAGCATCTTGTTCAGGCGCACCGGCGGGCTCCACAAGAGCGAGCGCACCCCTTTCGGCAAGACCGGTTCCTCCAGCACATACGGCAGCAGCGGCAGCCAGATGCCGTCCAGGCGGCCGGCGGTCACGGCGCCGCGGTCGCCGTTGCCGACCCCGGTCAGGGCGCGTTCGAGGATCGGTTCGATCACCAGCGGGCCGATGCAGCCGGCCACGATCACGCCGATGATGACGGTCTTGACGCTGATGCGCTTCCAGAAGTAAATCAGGTTGACCAGGATGAAGCCGATGAAGCCGCCGCGCGAGAACGTCATCAGCACGCACACGGCGAACACCACGGAAGAGACGAACAGCAGGCGGCGCTGGGCGTCGCCGGCCCCGCGCAGCGAGAACAGGGTCACCGCGTAGATCATGTTCAACAACAGGCTCATCTCGTTGGCGTGCATGCCGAGGCTGCCCAGGAAGTCGCGCGCCAGGGGCGAGGCCAGCTGGCGCAGCGATATGCCCGAACTCAGCAGCCGCCAGCCCACCAGGGCGCAGAATGTCCAGCCGGACATGAGCATCAGGTACAGGAATTTTTCCGGCTTTTTGCTGTGGCGCACGGACAGCCCCACCATCACCGCCAGCAGCACCAGGAATTGCGGCTTGATGAACATGTCGCGCAGATAGCCGAAGCCGTCGTGGTACTGGATCAGGCGTTCGGCCTCGAAGCGTGGCGGAATCAGATTGACGTTGGACATGCCGACCACGCAGGCGATGCCGATCGGCAGCACATACCAGGCGAGCAGGCGCATCGGCGCGATCGGATCGCGCCAGCGCCGCAGTCCGGCATGGACGACGTAGGAGACGATGGTCAGGAACAAGATCATGTTGAGCGGATTGAGACCACGGATGCCCAGCATTTCATGCGGAAAGAAGACCAGCGCCGAGAGCGGCATGATGACGATGGCGGCGGCCACCCCGACCCGGAAATCGAGCATGACCCACAAGCTCAGGGCGCACATGATCACGGCCGCCGGCACCAGCACGCCCAGGGTCGGCACGGCGGCGCCGAAGACGGCCGCGAGCAGCAGCAGCGCAACGATGCCGACCAGCGCCGTCCATTTGCTGCCGCCCTTGTAGCGGCGCGACTGGGGAACCGGGTGCTCGATCATGCCGGCCCCTGTGCGTTCGATCCGCCGCACATCACGCAGGAGCGCCGATCAGCTTGGCGCGCACGGATGGCGTCACGTGCTTCATCAGGTCGTTGACAAAGGCATCCTGGAGGGCAAACGCGGCCTTGTCGTCGGTCTCGATGGACGAGACGCGGAACAGGTAGCCGTCGGGAATGTAATCGGAGAGGGCGTACTTGAGCTGCACGATCTGGCGGTCGAGGTAGCTGCGCACCACGCTGCTGCCCATGGTGAACCAGTAGGTGACCGGTTCGTTGCGCGGACCATGGCTGGCCACCATGCGCGTGACCGGCACCGGCAAGCCGTCGAACACCAGGTTTTCATTGTGCAGGTCGCGGATCTGGAAACCCTGGGCCGCGTAGCAGACTTCCTGGCGGTGCGCGCGCATCGACTGGGTCTGGTTCGAGCCGTAGGCGATGGTCAGCATCACGCGCTGGCCGCGGCTGTTGATGTAGGTGCGCGAGAGGGTCTGGCTGTAGATGGCCGCCACTTTTTCTTGCTGCACTGACGAGGGCACCATGGCCACGGCGTCGGGATCGATCTTCCAGTCGCCGAAGGCGCCCGGGACGCTCGTTTCGAGCGCGATCGCGGGCTGGCTGTCGGACAGCATTTTCTGCGGCTTGATGGCGATCGTCGCCAGCAGGGCCGCGCCCATCAGCAGCGCGGCCGGAATCGCCATGCGCAGCGGGCCGTAGTTGGCCGACAGGGCCGGCGGCCCGGCGTCGCTGGCGAACAGGGGCAGCGCTTCCTTGTCGGAGGCGCCGAAGCGCAGCAGCGAGTCGGTGGCGATGATCAGGAGCAGCGCCGAGACGAACAGCACCATGCCGGCGAAGCCGTGCAGGAAGCCCTGCCCGGCCGCGTCGCCCAGGTGGTAGGTAATGAGCGTGAGCACCATCACCCGGATCACATTCGAAATGAAGGAGATCGGCACGATCAGGATCGCCAGGGTGACGTTGCGGAACAGCGAATTGTGGCGCACGATGTTCAGGTACAGCAGGCCCAGCGCTTCGAGCGTAAACAGCGTGTGCAGGCCGGCGCAGGCGTCGGCCACGAGCAGCTTGTACTGGCCGATCTGGAGGATGACGCCGCTGCGCGAAATCGGATAGCCGACCCAGTACAGCACGTTGCCGACCACCCAGGAAACGGCGGTTTTCATGGGCATGGTCAGCATGTCGACCAGGGAACCCGGCAGCGGCAGCATGAACAGCATGAAGAAGAACGGGAACCACTGGGCGCGCAGGGCGCGCTTGCCGCGCATGAGCAGGATGAGCGCCATCAAGGTGCCGAGGTAGGAGCCGATCTCGAAGATGGCGATGCCTTGCGAGCGCCCGATGAAGTAGACGAGCACCGACAGCAGCAGCAGCGGCCAGCCCAGCGGACTGCCGCGTTCGCCTTCGCTGACAGCCAGCATCTGGCCCCAGTTGCGGTACAGCAGCCAGTGGGCGATGCCGAGGATGATCGGGCCGTGCGCCTGCTCTTCGGTCGCCCACAGGCCGGTAAACATGTCGTAAAAGCTCGGCACATACAGCAGCAGCAGGCCGAGCGCGAGCGGCGCCCAGGATGGCAGCGCGCCGTTGCCGGACAGGCCGGCCGGCATGTTCGACTTGGCCTGCGTGCTCATTTGAAGTCCACCAGCACCGACCCGACCACCACGGCGCCGTTCTGGGCCACCTGTTCGGCCAGGGCGTTGACGTCGCCCATGTGGGTCTTGTTCTTGCGCGCGACGATCAGCACGCCGCCGGTGCGGGCGGCCAGCACCAGGGCGTCCAGGCCGGTCTGGCTGGCTGCCACGTCGTACAGGGTGACATCGTATTTCGATTCGAGCTGGGCGTTCAGGCCGGCGAAGTTGCTGCGGCTGAGCAGTTCCTGGGGATTCGGCGGCAAGGTGCCGGCGCCCAGCACCGACAGGTCGACGAAGGAGCCGATATGGGCGGTGACGTCGAGCTCGGCGCGGCCGGCCAGCACGTCGGACAAGCCCTGCTTGCCGGGAAGGTTAAAGATGGCGTGCTGGGAAGGTTTACGCAGGTTGGCGTCGACCAGCAGGGTGTGTTCGCCCAATTGCGAAAACACCACCGCCAGGTTGGCCGCGAACAGGCTGGCGCCGTCGCCGCGGTCGATGCCGACCACGGTGAGCGACTTGCGCCCGCGCGCGAACCAGCGCAGCATCAGCTGGCTGCGCACGGCGCGCAGGGTTTCGACCTGCGGGCTGAAGGGATCGTAAGCGGCCACCAGGTGCGGCGAATAACTGCCCTCGCCCGGCTGCAGATAGGGATAGTCGAACTGGCGCGCCAGCACTTGCTGGATGTCGGCCTCGTTGATCAGGCCCAGGCGCTGGGCGGCCTCGCCGAAGCGGATCCCGAGCTCCTTCTGCATGCGCAGCACGCGCTCGGCGTTCTCGGGGGTGATCTTGCCCGATTCGAGCAGCAAGCCGCCGATGCTCGAATCGGCGCGTTTCAGTTTCTCGGAGGCGGCCAGGGAAAGCTCGGTCTGCGTCATGGTATTTCCTATTGTTGGTTCGGGCGCGGGCGGGCTAGCCCAGGCGCAGGCGGCGCGGCAGCAGCGAATTGATCGCACTGTAGCGGCGCTTGGACGCGGCCCAGTCGATCACGCCGAGCACCGGCATCTGCAGCACTTCGGCCATATCGGTTTCGGAGCGCACGCGGCGGTCGATCATTTCGGTCAGCAGGGCAAAGCCCAGGCCCAGCATCACGCCCAGGAAGGCGGACAGCATCGTATTGAGCATCACGCGCGGACCGCTGGCGCCCAGCGGCGCGGTGGCCGGATTGAGCACGGCGATATCGGACTGCTCGGAAGCGCCTTCGATGCGGGTTTGCGAGAAGCGCTGCGAGGTGGCGTCGAAGGCGCGCTGGGCGCTCTCGACATCCTTGACCAGTACGCCCAGTTCATCGCGGCTGCGGTTCAGTTCCAGTACTTTGGCCTTCTGGGCCGCCAGCGCCGCGCGCACCGCGCCTTCGCGTTGCTGCAGGATGGCGGCGTTGTTGCCGACACTGCTGGACGCCGAACGCTGCTGGGAAGACAGGTTGGCGTTGATCTTGTCGACTTCGGCCTTGATGCTCAGGTATTGCGGATGGTTCACACCGAGGCGCTGGCCGGCTTCGGCCAGGCGCGATTCGGCGCCGGCCAGTTGCACCTTGAGGTTCTGGACCAGCGGATTGGAGGCCACATCGGGCGAATCGGCGCCGCGCGCGCCCTGCGCCATGCCTTGGCGCGAATTGGCTTCCATGGCCTGGCCCTGGGCCGCGACCAGCTGCGCCGACAGGTCGTTGAGGCGGTTCGATTCGACGTCGAGACGGTTGTCGACGCTGACGATGCCATTGTCTTGCTGGTACTTGGAGAGGCGGCTCTGGGCCGCTTCCACGTTACCGCGCAGCATTTTGGTCTGCTCGTTGAAGTAGGCAGCCGCCTTTTTCATCGGTTCGACCTTCAGCTCGATGCTCAGCTTCTGGTATTCCTCGGCGAAGGCATTCGCCACGGACGCCACGAATTGCGGATCGGCGCCCTTGAAATTGATTTCGACCACGCTGCTTTCGCGCGAGGGCACGACGTCGAGCTTGTGCAGCAGGAGGTCGGCCAGCCAGTCGCGCACGGTGCCGCGACCGCCCGTGGCTTTCTTGAACTGCTCGACCACGGTCGGGTTTTCCGCCATTTTCAGCTGGTCGACCACGCGCCCCGCCACGTTCTTGCTGCTGATGATGTCGATCTGGGTCGCCATATAGCCCGGCAACAGCTGGCTCGGCATGGCAATCCCGGTCAGCGGATCGACGCCCTTGTAATTGAGCAGCACGGACGCCGTGGACTGGTAGGTCTTGGGCATCGACAGGCTGACCATCAGGGTCAGCGTGACGGTGACGAACAAGGTCGCCAGGATGATGTACTTGCGCGCATACAAAATCAGCAGGAACTGGGATAGATTCATTTAGCAACTCTCAATGTGGTGCGGCGGCCGTGACCGGAAGCCCGGGCCGGGAAATCAGAACCAGCTTTCCTTGACGAAAACGACATCGTCCACTTGCAACAGGTCGTCCTGCTTGGCGTCGATCAGGCGGATCTTGCCGTCCGCATCGCGGCGCTTGATCACCAGGCCGCGCTCGGTGCCGCGCATGGACAGGCCGCCGCCGGCCGACAGGGCTTGCACCACGGTCATCGAACGCTCGAGGCGGAACGCGCCCGGACGCTGGACTTCGCCGTAGATATAGAACTTCGGTGCGCGCTCAACGTACAGGACGTCATTGCCGGACAAAACGTAATCCTTGTTCAGCTGGCCGTTGCGGACCATCTCGATGACATCGATCTCTTCGCGCGTGGTCTTGCCGTCGCGGGTGCGGATCAGGCTGAGACGGTCGCCGCCTTCGCCGTTGATGCCGCCGGCCATGGCCAGCAAGTCGATCAGGCTGCGCTTGCCTTCGATCGGGTAACGGCCTGGACGGTTAACCTGGCCCAGCACCGAGACCTGCTGGCTTTGCACGGCGGTGACGATGACGTTCACTTGCGGCTTCTTGACGAAGTTGCCCGCTTCCAGCATGGAAGCGATCTTTTTTTCCGCGGCGGCAGCCGACAGGCCGGCCACCGGCACCTGGCCGATCAGCGGATAACTGATATTGCCGCCTTCGCTGACCCGCGTTTCCAGGGTCAGGTCGGGGCTGCCGTAGACGGAGACCTTGAGCACGTCGCCCGGTCCGAGCGGCAAGTCGGCCGCCATGGCCGCGCCCATTGTCAATGTCGCCAGAAAAGCCATCAGGCCGTGTACCAGTGTTTTCATATAAGTCACCTTCATCAGTTTCAGTTTGTCGGAACGGCGGCCGGGCCGCTTATTTCAGGCCGGCCACGCCGCGCGCGGTGGCGGCATCGTCGGCGGCCGGCGTTGCCGCTGGCTCGGCCGGGGCTGGCGCGACGGGCGCCGGCGCCGGCGTCGCGGCGACCGGAGCGACTGGCGCGGCCGCCAGGGTCGGGGCCTTCAGGTAATCGATCTTGGCGGCCGTGCGCAAGCGTTTGAGCTCGGCATCGGCGGCGTCCTTGGTACGCTTGTTGAACAGGAATTTCTCGATCTGCGGCGCCGCCACCTCGAGCGTGGCCGGGTTGTCGCGCACGTCGACGATCGAGACCAGCATGCTGCGCTCGCCTTCCTTGACGATGAACAGCTGGTTCTTCGGCATGCTTTTCAGCTTGGCCGACATTTCCGGCGCCAGGTCGGAAGTGGTGCGCGAGGCCTGGGTGCGCATGTACTTGACCTTGTTGGCGTCGAACCAGGCGGCGACGTCGTCCAGCGACTTGGCGTTCTCGGCCACGGTCTTGACTTGCTCGCTCAGGTCCTTGGACTGGATGACCAGTTGCTTCATGTCGAACTGCTTGCGGTTGGCAAAGAAATCCGGGTTCTGGGTGTAGTAAGCATTCACTTCAGCGGGGGTCGGACGGGCCACGCTGCCGACTTTTTTCTGCATGTAGGCCTGGGCGATGATCAGGGCCTTGGCCCGTTCGATCGCCTGCACCACTTTGGGGTCGCGGTCGGTCTTGTCTTTGGCCGCTTCGTTTTGCAGCAACTGGCGGTCGATCAGGGCTTCGACCAGCTTCTTGCTGGCGTCGGTCTGCTGGGCCGGCGGCACGTTGGCCAGCATCAGCTCCTCGCTCAGCTGCATTTCGGTGATCTCTTCTCCATTGACGCTGACCAGCGCTTGCCCCACTTTGGGTTTGCTGTCTTTATTGCCGCAGCCGGCCAGTCCGGCCAGCGCAACCATCAGGGCGGCGCACAGCAAACGTTTGTGTGAAGGCGGCGACATGGCCAGGGTGGAGTTGTTCAATTTGGTCCTCGATTTTTTTGTTATAAAGCTTGATTAATACACAACGACATTGCCGGGATTATTACACATATCGGCAAATCGATGCGTTTAAATGGCGCCGTTATTCCGCCCCGCATCATGCTCGCCGGACTGTTCCGGAGCACACCCGCAGGACTTCATTTTAACGCGTTAGCGATGACAGCGAAACAACTTTGCTGCACTGCGGCAGAGGCTTAAGTTTCTCTTAATCCGCCCCTGCAACAAGCAGAGCTTGCGCCGGCCTGCCGGCACAGGCTCAGTGCGCGTTTTCGCGGCTGAACACCACTTTCACTGTTTTGACGATGATCCACAGGTCGAGCCAGAGCGACCAGCTGCGCAGGTAGTCGAGATCGTACTGGATCCGCGCTTCCATCTTGTCCAGCGTTTCGGTCTCGCCGCGCATGCCGTTGACCTGGGCCCAGCCGGTGATGCCGGGCTTGACCTTGTGACGCAGCATGTAGCCCTTGATCAGTTTGCGGTACTGCTCGTTGTGGGCCACCGCGTGCGGGCGCGGTCCGACGATGCTCATGCGCCCCTGCAACACATTAAAGAACTGGGGCAACTCGTCGAGCGAACTCTTGCGCAAGAAGGCGCCGACCCGGGTGATGCGCTGGTCGCCCTTGCGCGCCTGCACCACGGTGTCGCCATTCTCGGTCACCGTCATCGAGCGGAACTTGTAGACGATGATCTCTTCGCCGTACAGGCCGTAGCGGCGCTGGCGGAAGATCACCGGTCCGGGCGAGGTGAATTTGACGGCGGCGGCGATCACCAGCATGATCGGCAGCAACATCAACTGGATGACCAGGCCGAGCACGATATCGCTGCTGCGCTTGATCATGCTGTTCAAGCCCATGAACGGGGTTTCGCAGATGGCGATCACGGGCATGCCGCCGACGTTGTCGAAGCGCGCCTGCATCAGGTCGAAGATATAGATATCGGGCAGGAAGTAGACCGAGGCCGTGGTGTCCTGCAGCTCGTCGAGCAGCTTGCGGATGCGCGGCTGGGCCGAAATCGGCTGGCTGATAAAGATCATCTTGATGTTATGTTCGCGCACATAGGCCGCGATATCGGCCATCTTGCCCAGCATCGGATGACCGAGGTTGGCCGGATGGCGGTCTTCGGTGCGGTCGTCGAAAAAGCCATACACGCGCATGAACAGGTTCTTGTGGCGCTCGCAGATGCCGGCGAACTTGATGCCGACGTCGTTGGCGCCGATCACCACCACCGAGCGCATCTCGGTATTGTTGCCGGGACCGACAGAGACGCGCCGCACCGCTAGGTGGCTGACCAGCATCACGAGCGGGGTGGCGACGAACCAGGCCAGCACCACTTGCTTGTCGTAATAACCCGACAAGCCGCTGGCCGAACCGAGAAACAGCAGCACGCACACGGTCAGCACCCAGCCGAACACGGTGTCGCGCACATAGGCGACCATGCGCCCGCTGCGCCAGGTGCGGTAAGGGTCGACGTGCTGGTAGACGGCCGAGGACACGAAGAACGCGAGAATCATCAATACCAGCGAATACCCCGTGAACGGTTCATGGAAGTACATCGACGACACATACAGGGTCCCCATGATGATCAGGGGATCGAGCACGCGCTGGAAAAACGAAATTAAGGGGATGTCATTGACCGTCATGGGCACCTTTAGAACTGCGCATTGGCGTTCACCGAAACTGTGTTCGCCTTGAAGCTTCCATTACCGAGGAACTGCGCGCCGCTGCGCTCCTGGTGGATGAAAGAGGTAGAAAATTGCACTGTTTGCAGGGGCGACCAGCTCGCGCCCACGCTCGCCTGGCGCAGCGTGTCGCTCAGGTCGTCCGGCGAATTATTGAGCAGCCGTCCTTCGTAGGAGCGCTGTTCCACGCTCATATTGGCGTCCACGCGCACCTTGGCGCTGGCGTCCCAACTGGCGCCGGCGCTGGCGCCGCGGTTCAGGCTGAACGTATAGAAATAATTCTCGATGGCGGAAAACTCGCGCCAGACGGCGGTATTGAGGCGCAGTTTCTGGCGCGGATTGAAGCTGGCGGTGACGCGCCCGTTAAAGCCGCTGACATCGCGCGGGCCGGACTGGGCATTCTTGCGCCTGGCGTAGCCGGCCAGCGTCTGCACCGTGGTGGTCGGGGTGGCGCGCCAGACGATGCGCGCCTTCAGTTCATCCTGCTCGTAATCGTCGTCGCGCACCACGCCGCCCAGGATGCGCTCGTTCAAATACTTGCCGGAGAGGCGGCGCACGACCAGGCCGGCCGTGCTGCCGCTGCGCGGCAGATAGTCGAAGCCCGCTTCGAGCGCGTCTTCGGTGCGGTCGTTGTAGCGCTGCGCGCTCAGCTCATAGGTATATTTGTCGCGCGAGGCGGCCCCGCGCACGCGCCAGCTCGGGTGCATGCGCCAGGCGGCGTCGGCAAACTGGCGCCGCTGCACCCGCAAGTTGCGCTCGCGGCTCTGGAAATCGGTGTACGGCGCCAGGGTCTGGGCGTAGGTCGCGCCCAGGCTGCCTTCGAGATGGTTGGCCAGCTGCCAGTTCCAGGTGCCCTGGAAATCCTTGCCGTCGTAGTCGAGTTGCTTGAAATGCGAAAAAGCCACCTTCGACAGCTTGCCCTGGGCCTGGATGCGCTGGCGGCTGTAGGTTTTATCGAACAAGACCCCGACCACGCTCTGGCGCGACGAATCGCTGCGCTGGTTGTCGTAACCGGGCGCCTCATCGCTCAGGCGAAACAGGTTGTCGTCGTAAAAATAGCCGAGGCCGCCGTAGACGTGCAGCGCATCGGACGGTCCGGCCCAGGCCGGGCCGCCGGCGACGGCGCCCAGGGCGAGGGCCAGCGCCAGGGCGCGCGACGCGACGCGCGGACGGTGCTGAGAGGATGGCAAAGGTGAAGGCATTTGTTAGTCTTTGTTCAAGTCATGTCGAATTGGCGAGATATTACCAGTATGTCCAATTTCCTGTTCGCACAATCCACACCCCGAGAAGGCCGTTGGTGACGGCATGCGCGAGGATGGAAGTCCACAGGCTGCGTTGTTTCATGTACAACAGGGAATAGGCGGCGCCGGCGACCATCCCGGCCAGCCACAGGTTATGCTCAAATCCAAACAGCACGACCCCGATCACAAAACTTTTGAGGCTTATTTGCGCTGGATCAAGCAATTGGAAATGATCCGAATCGATCCAGCGCATCAGGAAGGAACGCCAGAACAGTTCTTCCATGAGCGGGACTACCAAGGCGGCGCCGGCGATGCGCACGGCCACCATCAGCCAGTCGACCTGGCCGTCGGTGGTGGGATTGAAGCCATCGGGCGCACCGATGATCATCCAGCTGGCGTTCAGGCTGACCCACAGCACCAGCACCAGCACGCCGGTGGCAACGGCGACGGCGACAGCCAGCAGGCCCGCATCCCAGCGGTGCAATTCGGTGTAGTCGCGCCAGAACCAGGCCAGGGTGGCCAGGACGGCGCCGATCTTGAGCGCGTACATCCAGCGCAGCGCCTGGAGGTCCACGCCCAGGCGGGCCAGCACATCAACCGCGATGATGAACGAGATATAAACCAGGAAAGGCAGGATGCGGGACCATGCCGCGCGGCTGAACATCGGAACGTTGGCAGCGGCAGGCGCCGTCAGGTCGTGTTGTTCATTGCGTTCGGACATGGTTCTTCATCTGCCAGGCATGTATGCCTGCTCCTGTTTATGCGTTGGTGATCATCCCTTTGAACGGGCTTCGATCAGTTCCCATTTTTCCAGCGCATCGCTCAGAAGCTGATCGATGTCGGCAAAGCGCGTATTGAGGCGCTTGGCGTCGGCTGGGTTGGTCCTGTAAAAGTCCGGTGCATTGAGTTGCTGCGTGATGGCCGATTGCTCGTCCTCCAGGCTGGCTATCAATAATGGCAGCTCTTCAAGCTCGCGCTGTTCCTTGTTACTCAATTTTACCTTTTTGGCAACGGGAACGCTAGGAGTTGTTGCAGTAACTTTAACAGGAGCCTTGGCAGCCGCTGCCGGGCTCTGGGATTTCACGCGTTCCCAGTCGGTGTAGCCGCCGACGAACTCGCGCCACATGCCCTCGCCTTCGGCGACGATCACCTGGGTAACGACATTGTCGAGGAAGGTACGATCGTGGCTGACCAGGAACACGGTGCCGGTGTAGTCTTCCAACAACTCTTCGAGCAATTCGAGGGTGTCGATGTCCAGATCGTTGGTCGGTTCATCGAGCACCAGGCAGTTGGCCGGCTTGGCGAACAGGCGCGCCAGCAGCAGGCGGTTGCGCTCGCCACCAGAGAGCGACTTGACCGGCGAACGGGCGCGTTCCGGCGCGAACAGGAAGTCGTTCAGGTAGGTCATGACGTGCTTGCGCGCGCCGTTGACCTCGACCCAGTCGCTGCCCGGGGCGATGGTTTCCATCAGGTTCGCTTCCTCGTTGAGCTGGGCGCGCATCTGGTCGAAATACGCGACCTGCAGCTTGGTGCCGAGGCGTACCGAGCCGCTGTCGGCCTGCTCTTCGCCGAGGATCATTTTCAGCAAGGTAGTCTTGCCGGCGCCGTTGGCGCCGATCAGGCCGACCTTGTCGCCGCGCATGATGGTGCCGCTGAAGTCCTTGACGATGACTTTGTCGCCGTAGGACTTGTTGACGTTTTCCAGGTCCGCCACGATCTTGCCCGAGCGTTCGCCCGAGGACACTTCGAGCTTGACCTGCCCTTGCTGGTCGCGGCGGGCGGCGCGCAAGAGGCGCAGCGCTTCCAGGCGGCGCACGCGGCCTTCGTCGCGCACGCGGCGCGCCTTGACGCCCTTGCGGATCCAGACTTCTTCCTGGGCCAGAAATTTATCGAACTTGGCCGCTTCGACTTCTTCGACTTCCAGCTGTTCGGCCTTGCGCGTCTGGTAGGCGGTGAAATTGCCCGGGTAGGACAGCAGCTTGCCGCGGTCGAGTTCGATGATGCGGGTGGCGACGTTGTCGAGGAAACTACGATCGTGGGTGATGAACAGGACCGAGCCCTTGAAGTCGCGCAGCAGGCTTTCCAGCCACAGGATGGAGCGGAAGTCGAGGTGATTGGTCGGCTCGTCGAGCAGCAGCACGTCGGGCGCGGAAACCAGCGCCACGGCCAGGGCGACGCGCTTTTGCATCCCGCCCGACAAGGTGCCCATGAGCGACTCGCCCGCCAGGCTGAGGCGGTCGAGGGTGGTGTCGACCTTGTTTTGCATGCTCCAGCCATCGGTCGCATCGAGCTGCACTTGCAGTTCGTGCATGCGTTCCATCAGCGCATCATCGTCGCCCTGGCCGAATTGGCCGGTCAGTTCTTCGTATTCGGCCAGCATGGCGGCCTGGCCGCCCATGCCGGCGGCGACCGCGTCGAACACCGACATGGCGGGATCGAAGGTCGGCTCCTGCTCGACATAGGCGATTTTGATGCCTTGTTGCATGACCAACAGGCCGTCATCGAGCTTGAATTTGCCCGAGATGGTTTTCAGCAGCGAGGACTTGCCGGTGCCGTTGCGCCCGATCAAGCCGACGCGCTCGGTGGTTTCAAGGGAAAATTCCGCGTGATCGAGCAACGCGACGTGGCCGAACGCAAGTTGCGCCGACGAGAGAGAAATGACAGCCATAGAGGATAAGTGCGCAGGCAGGAAAACCGGCCAGATGAATGAATGAAGCACGCATTGTACCGACTTGGGACAGCGATCACCCAATTTGCGCCATTTAGGGCACAAACCTCGGCTATAATTGCGCTCGATTCACGACACCGGGCCGGCCTAGGCGGGCGCCGATCGCCGAATCACAGCGTCCTCTCCGTAGCACAATGGATAGTGCACATGCCTCCTAAGCGTGGGATACAAGTTCGATTCTTGTCGGAGGGACCATTTTTCAGCCTGTACGTTCCCGCCTGGCTTATTCAGCCAGCATTAAACACACTTGAATGCAATCTCGGCCGATGAGGTGCGTGCGAACGGAATGGCGTTCTTGCCCTCGCCGCTGATCAGTTCGAGCGTTTTGCCGTTTTTGGCGCAGAAAGCCACACCCTCCTGTATCAGATCGGCCTTGACCGTGGCGCCCGAGACGAACATGCCGCCGCCACTCGTTTTGGCAATCATATAGGTATCCTTGCCGGTTTGAACCGGACCGGAGGAGGCGCAACCAGCCAGGAAGGCGGCCGTTACGATAAAGATCAGGGATGTGCGCATGGTGTCTTTCGAAAGAACATCGATGGCCTTGCGGCCAGGCGATTGGATGTAGGGGCGCCGGAAACTGCGGGCATGCATGCCTACACCCCAGCAATATTTCATTTTAGAAATATGTATTGCATCTCAAGATAGCGGCTGGTGGCAGAAGCGCTGGCTCGGTTGAAACCATGCAAGCCGGGCGCAGGCAAGCCATGCAACCAAGTTCCGACGCCGTTCAAAAAACACTCTGCGCGAGCGTACCGGCAAGCGCCTGTCCATGTAGCCGCTGCGCCAGTGCGCCGTCTTGTCAAGTGCCGGGCAAAGGCCCGTCTCCCCTCAGCCGGGCGCGCGTAAAGGAACAAAGCGCTTCCACAGTTTGCGCAACTTGCCGTCGCCCTGCCCGCCGCGCCCTGCCAGGTAGCCACGTACAAATGCGCTGCCATCCCTGAGACTGGCATCGGCCTCGCTTAGCTGCGCCAGCAAGCCACCGGCCACGCTGGCATCGTTCATCAAGCCCAGTTCATCCTGCAAGCTGGCCAGCGCCCTGACGTACGGGCGCACGGTTTTACCCGGATAGAGCGAAGCGAAAAATTCGGCGGCGTAGCGGGTTTTCTTGGCGGCGATACGGACCCGGTGGCGCGCCTCGGGATCGGCATGCTTCAGTTTGCGGCCGCGCTTGAGCAGGCGTTGCTGGTCCTTTTCGAGGATAGCTTTGGCAAAATCGGCGATGCGCATCTTGAGTCGCACCCGGTCCGCCGGCAACTGCATGGCGCGCCAGCCGCGCTCGTCCAGCCAGCGCTCCAGGTGGCCGATCAGGTCCTGGTAGCGCTCGGACGCGACCGCTTCCGCAGCGACGGCGTGCAGCGCGTTGGCCCTGTCGGCGGCGGCCAATTGCACCGGTACCAGCGGCGCCAGCGCATCGACGCTGCCGCGAATCGCCGGCAAGGTCGAGCCGGCCAACACATCCCAGTCGCGCGCCGGTCCCAGTTGCGCCACCAGCCAGTCGAGCTCCTGGCGCAGCGCCACGGGCAGGCTGAGCACGTCATCGAACATGCCGAGCGCCGAGCGCAGGCGGCGCAGGCCGACCCGCATCTGGTGCAGGCTCTCGACATCGTGGTACTTGATGACCCCGGTTTCGTTGGCTTCGATCTGGTCGAGGCAATTGCGCATGATGGCCTGGAAGGCTTTCTCGACATTCATGCGCGGCGACAGCTTGAGCGCGTGCGCCTTCACCGCCTTGGGCGTGGTGGGAAATCTGACTGCGGTATCCATATGGCACGTTCCTCCTTCAAGACATTGTGCGCGGAAACGCCATGCGACGCCATTTCGTTACCGTAGCAAAAGACTATTCAGGACGGCTGCTTGCGCGTCGACACAATATTGTGCAGCGCCGCCGCCGGCTTGGCGGGCGCGGCCGGCTTGCCGTTGTCGGGGCGTGGCATCCGTTCGATCAGCACATGGCGCGAGGCGCCGACCGTGGACACGCCCAGTTCCTCGAAAGCCTCCATCGCGGCCAGCAAAATGGTCTGCTGGATATCCATGTAGCGACCGTAGGAAGGATCGAGCACATGGAACACCACATCGAACTCGAGCGCTTCCTGGGTCACGCTTTTCAGGTGTACGCGGTCGTAGCGCACGCCTTCCTGGCGTTCGATGATGGCGCGCAGCACGCCCGGCACCTGAGCCGCCTGGGCCCGGGTGGTCGACGGATTGGCGCGCAGCGAAAACTGCACGCGCCGGGTCGACATGCGCTTGAAGTTGCGCAAGGTGTTTTTCAGCAGTTCGGCGTTGGCGATCACGATCTGCTCGCCGCTGTCGGAGCGGATGCGGGTCGTCTTCAGGCCCACGTGTTCGACATTGCCGGAGAACCCGGCCACGCTGATCGCATCGCCCACTTCGAACGGCTTGTCGACGGCGATCGACAGCGAGGCGAACAGGTCGCCCAGCACATTTTGCACCGCCAGCGCGACGGCAATGCCACCGATGCCCAGGCTGGCCACCAGGGTCGACACATCGATGCCCACGTTCGACAGCACCGCCAGTAAAAACACCACCCACAACACGGTTTTCAGCACCCATACCATGAGCGTATTGGCCACGGTGGCGGGCGCGTCCGGCGCACTGGCGCGGCTGCGGAAATAGCGCTGCGCGCCGACGCTGAGCGCGCGGTCCAGATACAGCGCCAACTGGGCGCCGAGGGCGATGAACCACAGATGGCGCACGCGCTCGTCCCACGGCGCGCCGAGGTCGAGCACGGTCAGCCCAAGCAGCAGCGCGGTGACCATCAGCGCCAGTTTGCTGGTGCGCGCCAGGGTCGCCTTGAGCAATTCGGCGGCGGGCCGGTCGGCCCTTCCCTGCTCGCTCAGCCTGGCCAGGTGACGGCGGAACAGGACCACGGCGCCGTGCAGGATGACATAGCTGCCCACGGCCACGGCTGCCGCCAGCAGCCAGTTGGTGGGGTCGATCCCGGCCAGCGGGGAGGTAAACGTGCGCATATCCAAATGTGGTCTCCTTCGAATGCGGCGGTCGGCTGGTAGCAAGCCGCCCGAAAGCCGCAGCCTACAAGCTCAGCATGAATGTTGTCGCACATTTCGGTAAAGAAACCCCCAGCACCGGTGCCTCCGGTGCGCCGGCGCAGTCACGCGTGATCGCCCTTCCGCGCCCTGACCTTCCCCCTGAACAGCCAGAACACGAGCACCGTGCCGGCCAGGATCACCGGCAGCAACATCGCCGCGCCCACCAAGTCCAGCGACTTCGGGCCCGGCTGCGATGCCGCCCGTCACACCATCAGCACCGGCAACACCACCGTCGGCGTGTCCAACAACAGCAGCGCCGCCATCGCCAGCAAAAGCAGCCCGACGGCCGGCGCGCCAGCACAGCCAGCCGCCAAGTGCGCTGGCCAGCGGCTCCGGGGCGAGCAGGAGCGGGTGAGTCATACCATTATTCAACTGGGTCCCGGTGCTGTCCACGACAGGGACGGTGCACGAGACGCCGGGGCTGCGGGCGATGCTGCGGGTTGCCCCGGCACAGGCGCTACAGAAGAGGCGGGAGGCAGGCGTGCAGCGAGACTGGTGATCTGATTGTTCAGGTGATAAAACGCCCCGGCAACGCCAAGTAACGCGGTGAAGGTAAACCCCGCAAACCACATCATCGCCGTCATCAAGCTGCGGTGCACTTCCTTGCCCAGCTCCTTCATTTCTGCGCGCAGACTCGAACCCAATTCACTGATTTCCTTGCGCAACCCCGTACCCAATGCGCTGGTTTCTCCACGCAGTTCGGTGCCCAGCGCGCTGATTCTTTCATGCAGCCCGATGCCCAACGCGCTGATTTCTCCACGCAATTCAGTGCCCAGCCCGTTGATTTTTTCATGCAGCCCGGTGCCCAACGCGCCGATTTCTCCACGCAATTCGGTGCCCAGCCCGTTGATTTTTTCATGCAGCCCGGTGCCCAACGCGCCGATTTCTCCACGCAATTCGGTGCCCAACGCGCTGGTTTCTCCACGCAGTTCGTTGCTCGAACCGCCTACTTTCTCAACCAGCTCGGATCGCATCGTTTCCAGATCCAGGCGCAGCTCGCCCATGTCGGCCTTGGTCGCCAACGTCGGCAAAATGGTATCGAAACGCGTTTCCAGCGCGGTGAGGCGGCGTTCGGTGCCGCCATCGTGCGGCGGTCCGCCACCGCCCGCACCGGACGCACGTTTGTTGTCAGGCTCCGATGGCCCGCTTGGCACCGCATTCATTGTCATCGACCTTCCCCGGCTGTTACGGCACACGCCGCGCCATCAAGTGTAGGCGCGTGCGACTGCCGTCATTACGCTTTTCAGAGGCGCTTTGTCGTGAATCAGACAAGGGAAGAACGAGGGGAACCAATTCAAAAAACAGGAAGCTCAGCGCTGCGCGGGCGGCAAAGTAGCAGGTAACTGTTGTTGTCGTTGCTGTAGTTGCTGTCGTAGTTGTTGATGCGCCACACGCTCGTCGGCCAATTGACTCCGCGCTTCGGCAAGCTCTTCGGCAAGCTTTTTCTGTTGATCGAGGCACATATTACCTAAAAGCATTATCCCGATAAACACGATGATAAGTATGACCGTCAGCCCTTCCATCACGATCCCCAGCGGGTCGAAACGCGATCGGTCCGGGTCGGCCTTGGGCGCCGAACAGCAGCAGCTACATCGTTCGAACGGTGTCGGATGCGGGTCCATGCAGCCATCATACGGCGCCCCGCATACACCCGCAACGGGCGCACGATTGGCGTCGGATGCGCGTTCTCTCCGCCTGCCGTTGCTGCATGCGCGGCATGCGCCGCGCTACCGGGCTCAGGCCGGCACGATCGCCGTGACCTCGATTTCCACGCGCGCCCGGTCCTCGATCAAGCCGGCTACCTGCACCGCCGTCATGGCCGGAAAATGCCTGCCGATCACCTCGCGATACGCCGCCCCGACCTCCTTGTGCGCACCCAGATATTCATGCTTGTCGAGCACGTACCACGTCATGCGTACGATATGCTCCGGCCGCGCGCCGGCTTCGGCCAGCACGTCGACCACATTCTGCAGCGCTTGCCTGACCTGTCCGGCGAAGTCATCCGTGTGAAATACGCCCTGCCCGTCCCAGCCGATCATGCCGCTCACACACACCGTACGTCCACTGGCCGCCACCCCGTTCGAATAGCCGCGCGCGCGCGCCCAGCCCGCAGGTTGTAGAAATTCCATGCTATGCCTTCCCTTCCAGCGCCGGCGCCGCATCGCGCAGCAGCTCGCGCGCAATGATCAACTGCTGCACTTCGGTGGCGCCCTCGTAAATGCGCAGCGCCCGGATTTCGCGGTACAGCCGCTCCACCGGATGTTCGCTGACCACGCCCATCCCGCCGAACATCTGCAGCGCCGCGTCGATGACTTTCTGCGCCGTTTCGGTGGCCGTCATCTTGGCCATCGCCGCCTCTTTAGTGACCTTGCGGCCCTGGTCGCGCTGCCACGCCGCCCGGTACGTCAGCAGCGCCGCCGCGTCGATCCCGGTCGCCATCTCTGCCAGCTTGGCCTGCGTGAGCTGGAAGTCGGCCAGCGTTTGCCCGAACATCTTGCGCGTGCTGGCATGCGCGATCGCCTCGTCGAACGCGCGCCGCGCAAAGCCCAGCGCCGCCGCCGCGACCGAGGTGCGGAATACATCGAGCGTCGCCATCGCCACCTTGAAGCCCTGCCCCGCTTCGCCCAGGCGCTGCGTGCCAGGTACGCGGCAGCCATCGAAGCGCAAGCGCGCCAGCGGATGCGGGGCGATCACCTCGATCCGTTCGGCCACCGACAACCCTGGCGTATCGGCATCGACGATAAACGCGCTGATGCCGCGCGCGCCGGGCGCCTCGCCGGTGCGCGCAAACACCACGTAAAAGTCGGCGATGCCGCCATTCGAAATCCAGGTCTTCTCGCCAGTCAAGACATACTCGTCGCCGTCCGGCACAGCCGCGCACTGCAGCGCCGCCACGTCCGAACCGGCCTGCGGCTCGGACAGCGCAAAGGCCGCAATCGCCTCGCCCCGCGCCACGCGCGGCAGGTAACGCTCCTTGTTGGCGGCGCTGCCGAACAGCGAAATCGCGCCCGATCCCAGGCCCTGCATGGCGAACGCAAAGTCGGCCAGGCCATCGTGGCGGGCCAGCGTTTCGCGGATCAGGCAAATGGCGCGCGTGTCAATCGCGCCCACCGCGTGATCGAGCCAGCCACCGTCACCCAACTGGCGTACCAGCGTGCGGCAAGCGCCGTCGACATCGCGTCCGTGGATGGCATTGATGTTGGCGCCGGCCCAGGCATCGAGCGCCTGCTCCAGCGCGCCGTGCGCGGGTTCGAAAAACGGCCAGTCCAGGTAGGTTTTGTCAGCCATCTCAATCTCCCTCGAACACAGGCCGCTGTTTGGCCACGAAAGCGTGGTAGGCGCGATGAAAGTCGTTGGTTGCCATGCAGATGGCCTGGGCCTGCGCTTCCGCCTCGATGGCTTCGTCCACGCCCATGTTCCATTCCTGTTGCAGCATTTTCTTGGTCATGCCATGCGCGAAGGTCGGCCCGGTAGCGAGCGACGCGGCCAGCGCCTGCGCGTCGGCCAGCAGCGTTTCGGGCTCGCTGACGCTGTTGAAAAAGCCCCAGCGTTCGGCCTCGATACCCGACATCGAGCGCCCCGTATACAGCAGTTCGGCGGCGCGGCCCTGCCCGATCACGCGCGGCAGCAGCGCGCAGGCGCCCATGTCGCAGCCGGCCAGGCCGACCCGCGTGAACAAAAACGCCGTCTTGCTGCGCGCAGTCCCCAGCCGCAGGTCGGACGACAGCGCCAGGATCGCGCCGGCGCCGGCGCAGATGCCATCGACCGCGCTGATCACCGGTTGCGGGCAGGCGCGCATCGCCTTGACCAGGTCGCCCGTCATGCGCGTGAACGCCAACAGGCCGGGCATGTCGAGCTGCGTCAACGGCCCGATGATGTCGTGCACATCGCCGCCCGAACAAAAATTCTCGCCCGCCCCGGTGATGACCACCGCCTTTACATCGTCGGCATACGCCAGCGCGCGAAACAGGCCGCGCAGCTCGGCGTAGGAGTCGAAGGTGAGCGGATTTTTGCGCTCCGGGCGGTTCAGGGTCAGGGTCGCCACCGCACCCTCGACCTCGAAACGGAAATGACTGGCCTGGTACGACGCCAGCGCGCTGCGGTTGCCGGGCAGTTGCTGCGCCTGGCCTGGAAGGTAACGCATGGTATTCCTTATTGAAGATGCTGTTTCATTTGCGAGAGCAGCGCGATGAGCCGCCCTTTATCGTCGGGCGATATATCCTTGAGCAGGTCGGCGATCCACTCCTCGTGCACCACCGCCATTCTGGCGAAGGCGATGTGCCCTTCGCGCGTGAGTTTGACGCTGTAGGCGCGCCGGTCTTTCGGGTCGGGCACGCGCACCACCAGCGCTTCCTGTTCCAGCTGGTCGGTGATGCCGGTGATGTTCCCGCCGGTGACCATCATGCGTTTGGACAGCTCGCCCATGCGCAGCCCGTCCGGATGGCGCTCCAGCTGCGCCATCAAGTCGAAGCGCGGCAGGGTGATGTCGAACGTCGTGCGCAGGCGGCTGCGAATCTCGTTTTCGATGCGCACCGTGCACGAGAGCATGCGCAGCCACAGCTTGAGCGACTGGTGATGGTCTTGCGTCAGGCGGCTGGCCAGGTCCAGCGCCGCATTGCCCTTCTCCTTGCTGTTGTCTTGAGTGATCTCGTCCATCAACCCTCCAGCAGCCTGGCCGCGACCTGCTGCGGGCTCAAGCCGGCGCCCGCGGCGGCCAGCTGGCGTTCGCGTTCCAGGTTGCGTTCCAGCTGCTGCTTGGCCGGCCGGTACGGCTTGGGCCACGCGATCGCCGAAAAACCGATCTTCGCCGTCTCGCTCAATGTCCACGCCGGGTTGGCCAGGTGCGGCCGCCCCACCGCGCACAAGTCGGCGCGGCCGGCGGCGATGATGCTGTTGGCGTGATCGGCCTCGAAAATCGAGCCGACCGCCATCGTCGGGATCTTCGCTTCATTGCGCACGCGGTCCGCAAACGGGGTCTGGAACATGCGCCCGTACACCGGCTTTTCGCGCTTGCTCACCTGCCCCGACGAGCAGTCGATCATGTCGGCGCCGGCTTCCTTGAACAGGTGCGCGATCCGCACCGCGTCAATGGGCGTGATGCCGCCCTCGACCCAGTCGTGCGCCGAGATGCGCACGCTGATCGGTTTGTCCACCGGCCAGGCGCCGCGCACCGCCCGGAACACCCGCAGCGGATAGCGGCAGCGGTTTTCCAGCGTGCCGCCGAAGTCGTCGTCGCGCCGGTTGGTCAGCGGCGAGATGAACGACGACAGCAGGTAGCCGTGCGCGCAGTGCAGCTCCAGCCAGTCGAAACCCGCGTCGGCTGCCGCCCGCGTGGCCCGCACAAAATCGGCTTCGATGCGCTCCATGTCCTCCACCGTGGCGGCGCGCGCGATCTGCGAGACGCCCTCCAGATACTGTTCATCGGACGCCGCCACCAGCGGCCAGTTGCCGTTCTCGAGCGGCTGGTCGATCCCGTCCCACATGGCGCGGGTCGATCCTTTCGGTCCCGCATGGCCCAGTTGCAGCGCGATTTTGGCATCCGAACCGGCATGCACGAAGTCGACGATGCGCTTCCACGCCGCCGTGTGCTCCGGAGCGTACATGCCGGGGCAGTTCGGGGTAATGCGCGCATCGGCCGACACGCACGTCATCTCGGCAAACACCAGAGCCGCGCCACCCAGCGCACGCGCGCCCAGATGCACCAGGTGATAGTCGCCGGCCACGCCGTCAACCGCCGAATACTGCGCCATGGGCGAGACCACAATGCGGTTCTTCAGCGTCACGCCGCGCAGCTTGAAGGGCGTGAGCATCGGCGGCACGCGCGCGCCAAGCGGGGCCTCGACGCCAGCCTGTTCGCAGGCGCGGCGCGCGATCCAGGCTTCGAAACCGGCGATGTACTCCGGGTCGCGCAGGCGCAGGTTTTCGTGCGACAGGCGCTGGCTGCGCGTGAGCATCGAGTACGCGAACTGCGGCGCCTCCATGGCGGTGTAGCGCTCCACGTTCTCGAACCATTCCATCGAATTGCGCGCAGCGCTTTGCAGCTTGAGCACTTCGACAGCGCGCACTTCCTGGTAGGCCGCCAGCGCCTGCGCCGCACCGGCGTGCGCGCCGAAGCAGCGCGCCAGCTCGATCGCGTCTTCCAGCGCCAGCTTGGTGCCGGAACCGATCGAGTAGTGCGCCGAGTGGGCCGCGTCGCCCATCAGCACAACAGGTACAGACCCATTCCAATGCACCCACTGTGCGCACACCACGCGCGCAAAGGTGATCCACATGGCCGAGCCGCGCAGGTGCGGCGAATTGGACATCAGCGCATGCCCGTCCAGCTGGTCGGCAAACAGGCGCTCGCAGTAGGCAATGCTCTCTTCCTGGGTCATCTGGTCAAGGCCGGCGCGGCGCCACACGTCTTCGGGCGTCTCGATGATGAAGGTCGAGGTGTCGCCATCGTACTGATAAATATGCGCCTGAAACCAGCCGTGCTCCGTCTCCTTGAAGGCGAAGGTGAACGCATCGAACTTCTTGCGCGTGCCGAGCCACACGAAGCGGCAGCGGCGCGCCTCGATCTCGGGTTGATAGGTGGCGGCGTAGCGCTTGCGGGTACGGCTGTTCAAGCCGTCCGACGCGATCACCAGGTCGGCGCCGTATTGGGCGGCCAGCGCCTGGTCGTCATCGACGTCGCTCTGGAACACCAAGCGCACGCCCAGCTCCTCGCAGCGCTGCTGCAGGATGTTGAGCAAGCGCTTGCGCCCGATCCCGCAAAAGCCATGCCCGCCCGAAGTGACTTTTTCGCCCTTGAAGAAAATGTCGATATCGTCCCAGTGATTGAACGACTGCAGGATCGCGCGCGCGGTCAGTTCATCGGCGTTCACCAGGTTGCCCAAGGTCTGGTCCGAAAACACCACGCCCCAGCCGAAGGTATCGTACGGGCGGTTGCGTTCGACCACGGTGATCTGGTGCGAGGGGTCCTGCTTTTTCATGAGCAGGCTGAAATACAGTCCGGCGGGGCCGCCGCCGATACATACAATATTCATGGGCTTGGTCTTGTGTTTAGATAGCGCGCTAGGCGAGGCGCAGCTTAAAGCGCTGCAGCTTGCCGGTTTCGGTACGCGGCAATTTGTCGATGAACCTGAGCGAACGGGGATATTTATACGGGGCGATCTGCAGCTTGACGAAGTCCTGCAACTGCGCGGCCAGGGCCTCGCTCGGATCGAAGCCGGGTTTGAGCACCACATGCGCCTCCACCACCTGCCCGCGTTCCTCGCAAGGGCGCCCGACCACGCCGCATTCGGCCACCGCCTCATGGCGCAGCAGCGCCTCTTCGACTTCGGCGCCGGCGATGTTGTAGCCGGCCGAGATGATCATGTCGTCGGTGCGCGAGCGGTAGTAAAAATAGCCGTCGGCGTCCATTTCGTAGGCGTCGCCGGTGAGGTTCCAGCCATCGCTCACATAATCGTTCTGGCGTTCGTCGGCCAGGTAGCGGCAGCCGGTCGGGCCTTTTACCGCCAGCCGGCCGATCACGCCCGGCCCCACCTGCCGGCCGCTCGCATCGAGAATGCAGGCCTGGTAGCCCGGCACCGGTTTACCGGTCGCACCTGGCCGGATCGCGTCGCCCGCAGCCGAAATGAAGATGTGCAGCAGTTCGGTCGCGCCGATACCGTCGATCATGCGCAGCCCGGTCGCCGCCTGCCACGCGTCGCGCGTGGCCAGCGGCAGCGCTTCGCCGGCCGACACGGTCCGGGTCAGGCTCGACAAATCGTAATTGGCGGCCAGCGGCGCCATCTGGCGGTAAAAGGTCGGCGCGGTAAAGCACACCGTGGCGCGGTATTTGTCGATGGCGGCCAGCAGCGTGTCGGGCGTGAGCTTTTCGAGCAGCACGCCGGCCGCGCCAACGCGCATCGGGAACAACAGCAGCCCGCCCAGGCCGAAGGTGAACGCCAGCGGCGGCGTGCCGATGAAAATATCGTCCTCGCGCGCTTGCAAGGTATGCCGCGGGAAGCAGTCGCAAATGGCCAGCACGTCGCGGTGGAAGTGCATCGTGCCCTTCGGGATGCCGGTCGTGCCCGAGGTAAAACTGATCAGGCATACATCGTCGGCGGCGCTGGCATGCGCGGCGAACGGTACCGGGTGGCGCGCCATCATGGCCTCGATGGAGGCCGGGTTATCGGGATCGTTGAACGTCACCACATGGCGCGGCAAGGCGGAAACGGCGTCGATCTCGCCGCGCAAGGTGGCGGAGCACAGCACCGCGTCCACATTGGCCTTGTCGACGATGGCGGTCAGTTCGCGCGCGCGCAGCAGCGGCATGGTGGGCACGGCGATCAGGCCGGCTTTTAACACCGCCAGCAGGCAGGCCGCCATCATCGGGTTGTTCGCGCCGCGCAGCAGCACGCGGTTGCCGGTGACCAGTCCCAGGTCGGCGCGCAGCACGTAGGCGATGCGGTCGACCCGGCGCTGCAGTTGCGCGTAGGTCCAGCTCTCGTGCTCGCCGACGATGGCGATGCGCTCGCCCGCGCCACGCTCCACGGCCGCGTCGAGCAGTTCGGCGGCGCAGTTCAGCTGCGATGGGTACTGCAGTTCGGGGAGGTCGAACAGGAAGGCGGGCCATTGGCCCGGCGGCGGCAGGTGTTCGCGCGCAAAGCCGTCCTGGTAGGCCGAAGCGCTCAATGCCGATGCCGTCGAATGTGTCATGCTCGCCCCGGAAAAAGTGTCAGTCGTTCACCGAGAGATACTTTAGACCTAAACTATCACAACATCAAGCGCTTTCGCGCAGCGCCGTCAGGTGGCGCCGCCGATCCGTTTGAGCGCTTCGCTCTGGTGCATCGCCGAGCGCACCACTTCGGCCAGCGCCAGCTTGACCTGGGCAGGATCGAGCGCGCCGGGCGGCAGCGACTTGAGGGTGTCGGCCGCGCCGTTCAGGCCCAGGGTGAGACAGCCGGCATGCAGGCGTTCGATGCGCACGCGGGCCGCGCCATCGTCGCCGCGTTCGAGCAGGTCGGCGATGTCGGCGCCGGCCGCAGCCACCTGCGATTGCAGCCCGCCCAGGTAGACCATCAGGCGCTCGGCCCCAATCCCCAGGCGCAGCAGGGTCGCCTGCACTTTTTCGGCGCGCGGCGCCACCGCGATCGGATCGCGCCCGGTCAGGCCGGCCATGTGCTCGCGCACCTGCTCGCCCTGGAACGGCTTGACGATGTAGCCCGATGCGCCAAGGCCGCTGGCCTGGTCGACCGTATCGCGGTCGGTGGCCGAGGAAACCAGCACGAACGGCATCGTGCCCAGTGCGCCGTCGGCGCGCACGCGCTGCAGCAGGTCCATGCCGGACAGGCGCGGCATGCGCAGGTCGCAAAAACAGATCGCAGGGCGCAAGCCCTGTTCCAGCTGGTCCCAGGCGTCTGCGCCGTCTTCCGCTTCGAGGATTTCGTATTTGCCGCAGGCGTCGATCAGGTGCATCAGCACCATGCGCGATACGATGTCGTCATCCACCACCAGAACCTTCATTTGGCCACCTCCCGTACGCAGCAACGCCACAAAACATCCTTTCCGATCACGTTCACGCGAATATTACAGCATATGCATGACGGGTCGGCGCTTGACCGACTACAAGTGGTCGTAGGCGGACAGCAGTTCGCGCAGGCGCGGCATGGCCGCCGCGATCGCGTCCCAGCGGCGCGCGTCGGCTGCTTCTTCCATTTCGCCCGACAACTGGTGCAGTTCGGCCGCTTCCAGATAGGACGAGCTGCCCTTGAAACCGTGCAGCAGGCGTCCCGCCGTTTCAGCGTCGTGCATGGCGATGGCCTGTTCCAGCTCGGCGCGGCGGCCCGGCAGGTCGCTGGCAAAGGCGGCCCGCATGCGCGCTTTCAGGTCGCTGGCGCGCCGTCCGGCGTTGTGCGCGGCAGGCCCCGCCAGCGGCGCCGGCCCCGTGTCGACGCCGAACATGGCGTCCAGCTCCGAAGTGCTCGGCGCGCGTTCCACGCGCGGCTGCGGCATCGGCGAAAGGCTGATGCCGCGCTGGAGCTGGCGCTCGATGGCGCGGCTCAGGTGATGATGCAGGGCCGCTTCGTCGATCGGCTTGGTCAGGAAGTCGTCCATGCCGCACGCGAGGTAGCGGCTGCGGTCTTCCTCGCTGGCATTGGCGGTCAGGGCCACGATCATCAGTTCCTGGTCGCGCACCGGCGCTTCGGGCGGGCCGCCGGCGCGGATCAGGCGCGTGGCGGACGCGCCGTCCATCTCGGGCATGCGCCCGTCCATCAGAATCAGGTCGTAGCGGGTACGCGCGCACGCCGCCACCGCCAGCAAGCCGTTGTCGGCGATATCGACCTTGTGCCCCAGGTCTTCCAGCATCATGCGGATGATGATCTGGTTGGTCGGGAAGTCTTCCGCGCACAGCACTTTCAGGCGGTGGCTGTGCGGCTCGCGCGGCACGTGCGGCACCATCGGCGGGGCCACGCCGTCGGCCAGCGGCAGCAGCACGCTGAAGGTGCTGCCCACGCCCTCAAGGCTCTCGACGCTGATCGAGCCGCCCATCAGATCGACCAGCTGGCGGCAGATCGCCAGCCCCAAACCGGTGCCGCCGTAGCGCCGCGTGGTGGTGCTGTCGGCCTGCTCGAACTTCTGGAACAAGCGCTCGAGCGCGTCCTGGGCGATGCCGATGCCGGTGTCGCTGACCGAAAAGCGGATGACGTTTACCCCCGGCGCGCCGCCCTCGCCCGGTGCCACCCGTTCGACCGCCAGGCGCACCGCGCCGTCGTTGGTGAACTTGAAGGCATTGCCGACCAGGTTGACCAGCACCTGGCGCAGGCGGGTCGGGTCGCCCACCACGAAGCGCGGCAGGTCTTCGGCCAGCGCCACGTCAAAGCCCACGCTCTGGGCGGCGGCCTGCTCCTCGAACAGGCTGACCACGTTTTCGACGGCGGCGGTAAGCGCGAAATCGATGTTTTCGATGGTCAGCTTGCCCGCCTCGATCTTGGAAAAATCGAGCAGGTCGTTGATGATGGTGAGCAGCGACTGGGCGTTGGCCTGCCCGCGCAGGATCTGCTCGCGCGTGCTTTCCTGCAGGTGGCCGTCGCGCAGCGCAAACCCCAGCATGCCGATCACGCCGGCCAGCGGGGTGCGCATTTCGTGGCTCATATTTGCCAGGAATTCGGACTTCTGGCGCGTGGCGTCTTCGGCCTTTTGCTTGGCCAGGCGCAGCCGTTCATCGTTTTCCTGGAGCGCGCGGTTGGCCAGCGCCAGTTCGTCCGTGTTCAGGCGCACCTGGCGTTCCTGCTCGACCAGGCGCGCCTGGGTTTCTTCAAGCTCGCGGTAGGCGCGCGCGTTATCGAGCGCCACCGCCGCGTGCGCGGCCAGTGTCTTGAGCATGTCCAGGTGCACGCGGTGATACGCATTGAGCTCCACGCTCTGCACGCACAGCACGCCCATCATGCGTTCCTTGACGATCAGGGGCACGTACATCATCGCTACCGGCAGCGAGCGCGGCGTGCCGTCCACCCGCAGCGGCGGGATCGGCACGGCGCTCTGCTCGGCGTCCAGGTAGCGCGCATACTCGACCTCGAGGTTGTTGATGAACACTTCGCGCCGGTGCTTCAGGCACCACACCGCAAACTGGTGCGGATCGTCCAGCGGGCGCGTATAGAACTGGCTGCGCACGCCCTGGTCCATCGCGAACGGAAACTCGATCACGCCCGCATCCTCGCGGTAAAAGCCGATGCCGAAGATGCGCGCATCCATCAGGTGGTGCACGTGGCGGTACACCGTGCCCATGATGGTTTCCATGTCGAGCGTGGCGGTCAGTTCGCGCCCGATTTCCGACAGCACCGAGATGTTCCGGTGCGCCAGCTCCACGTTCTCTTTCTGGCGCTCGACTTCTTCTTTCTGGCGTTCGGCGTCGAAGCGGCGCTGCTCGGCCTCGGCGCGCTGGTTGTCGGCGTCCAGGCGCTGCGCTTCGAGCTCGCGCTTCTGGCGCTCCAGCAGGCGGTTCTGCTGCTCGACTTCGACCGTGCGCGCGCCGACCTGGGTTTCCAGCAGATCCTTCTGGCGCCGCAGTCCCGACAGGCGCGCGCGGTAGGCCCAGTAGGCGCTGCCCAGCACCAGCAGCACCGACAGGGTGCGGAACCACCAGGTCTTCCATAGCGGCGGCAGGATCGTGATGACCATGCTGGCGCTGTCGTCGCTCCACACGCCATCCTTGTTGGCGGCGCGCACGCGGAAGGTGTAGGTGCCCGGATCGAGGTTGGTGTAGGTGGCGAAGCGGCGGCTGGCGTCGGTGTTGACCCAGTTCTGGTCGAAGCCCTCGAGCCGGTACGAAAACAGGTTGCGTTGCGGGGCGGCGTAATGCAAGGCCGAGAACTCGAGCGAAAACACCGAATCAGCCGCGCCCAGGGTAACCGCGCGGGTCGACTCGATCGGCCCCTTGAACAGGCCGGGACGCGCCAGCGCGGCCGGCTTGTTGAAGATCTGGAAACCGGTAATGACCGGGCGCGGGGCGATCAGGTTGTCGCTGATGGCCTTGGGATTGAAGGCTGTGACGCCATTGAAGCCGCCGAAGTACATGGTGCCGTCCGGCGCGCGCAGGGCCGAGCCGTCGAAGTAGGCGCCTTCGATGGTACCGTCGCCGGCGCTGTAGTTGCGGAAGGTGCCGGTGGCCGGATCGAAGCGCGAGATGCCGGTGTTGGTGCTCACCCACAGTTTGCCGTCGTCGTCTTCCAGGATGGCGGCAATCGCATCGTCGGCCACGCCGTCGGCCACGGTGTAGCGACGGAAGCTCACCGCGCCGGCGGCGCCCGGGCCGATCGTCATTTTGTTCAACCCTGCTGCGGTGCCGACCCACAGCGTGCCCTTTTTATCTTCGTGCAGATAGTGCACTTCGTCGTGACTGAGGCTGGCCGGGTTGGCCGGATCGTGGCGGAAGTGGCGGAATTTGCCGCTCGCGCGATCGAACATGTCGAGCCCGTCGAAGGTGCCGATCCACAGCTGGCCGCGCCGGTCTTCGAGCAGCGGGCGCACCACGTTGTCGGCCAGGCTGGAACTGTCGGCCGCGTCGTGGCGGTAGGTGACGACGGCGCGCGTGGCCGGGTCGAGCCGGTGCAGGCCGCCGCGCGAGGCGATCCACATCATGCCGGCGCGGTCGGACAGCATGCCGCGGATATGGTTGCCGTCCGGGTCGCCCTCGGCGAACGACTGGCGCGTGAAATTGCCGCTGGCGGCATCGAAACGCGCCACCCCCGAATGGCTGCCGATCCACAGCATGCCGTCCTGGTCGTGCGCCAGCGCGCTGGCCGGAATGCCGGCCAGGCTGTTCGGATTATCGGGATCGTGGCGGTACAGGCGCGCCTGGCCGCTCTCGGGGTCGAGCCGGTTCAAGCCGCTGTTGGCGCCGATCCACAGGTCGCCCCCGGGGGCGGCGGCGATCGCGCGCACCTTGTTGTCGGACAGGGTATCGGCAATTTCGGCGTGGCGCGCAATGCGCGCAAAGCCGCCGCTGTTCAAGTCGACCCGGCTCACGCCCGCGTACCAGGTGCCGACCCAGAAGGTGCCGACGCGGTCGCGGTACATGGCCGAAATCTGGTTGTCGGCCACACTGTGCCGGTCGCCCGGCAGGTGACGGTAGTTGGCGAAACGACGCGTGGCCGGCTGCCAGCGATACAGGCCGTCGGTATGGCTGCCGACCCACAGGTTGCGGTCCTGGTCCTGGTACAGGGTGGTGACGTAGCCCGAACGCAGGCCGTCCGCCACGCCCAGGCGCCGCCGCTGCGCGGCAGGGCTGCCGATCTTCCAGCTTTCCAGGCCACCCAGGCTGCCGATCCACAGGGTCTGGTCGGCGTCGACCAGCAAGGCCTGCACCATATTGTTCTTGTGGTCCAGGCCAGGGGCCGGATGATGCTCGAAGGCGCGCGCGCCGACCGCCAGGCTGTCCACGCCGGACGAGGTGCCGACCCAGACGCGCCCGCCGGCGTCGACCGCCAGCGCGTTGACCTGATCGTCGGCCAGGCTGCCCTCGTCGCCCGCCACATGGTGCCACACCTTGAAGCGCCCGCTCACCATGTCGAAGTGCTGCAGGCCGTCGCTGGTGCCCAGCCACAGGCCCTGGCGGCCGTCGCCGGCGATCGCGCGCACGTGCAGGTTGCCGTTGCCGCGCTTGACCGGCTCATTCGGCGCGTAATGGATGAAGGTCTGGGTGACCGGATCGAAGCGGTCAAGCCCGCCGTCGGTGCCGATCCACAGGCGCCCGCCGTGGTCCACGTGCAGCACGCGCACCCAGTTGTTGACCAGGCTGCGCGGATTGCTGACCACATTGCGCCAGGTGGTGACGCGGTAGCCGTCGAAGCGCGACAGGCCGGCCTGGCTCCCGAACCACATGAAGCCGTCGGCGTCCTGGACCACCGCCAGCACCGACTCCTGGGCCAGGCCCTGTTCCACGCTCAGGTGCTCGAAGCGCAGGGTGCGCGCGGGCGCGGCCTGGCTGCCGGCGAAAGGCAGGCAGCACAGCACCAGGAACAGCGCGCACAGGGCGCGCAGGCGGCGGATCGGGTTCAGGCAAGCACTCCTTCATCGGGCATGCCGGCGCGCAGGCGGCCCAACTGGCGCCGCACCGACTCGCTCACCTCGCCCAGCACCATGGCCACGGTGCGGGCGTCGGGCAGGCCGCGGCGCGCGCTATCGAGCTGCGAGGCCACGTGCCACAGGCCGAGCGTCATGCAGCCGGTATGCACCGAATCGATGCGCAGGCGGGCGTCGGCGCCCTCGCCGGCGTCGAGCAGCGCGACGATATCGGCGCGCCCGGCCAGCAACTGCTCGGCGAACGCGGCCAGGTAGGCGGCCAGCCGGTCAGGCCCGATGTTCAGGCGGCGCATGGTGGTGGCCGGGTCTTCGGCCAGCTTGTCGAGCGTGATGCGGAAGATTTTCTCCAGATGCGCGCGCGCTTCGGCCGCGTGCAGTGGTTTGAGGATGTAGCCGACCGCGCCCAGGGTCACCGCCTGCAGCACGGTGTCGCGGTCGGAGGCCGACGACACCAGCACGAACGGCACCTGGGCCAGGTGCGGGTCGCCCTTCATGCGCTCCAACAAGGCGATGCCGGACATGCGCGGCATGCGCACATCGCAAAATACGATCACCGGATGCAGGCCCGCTGCGAGCAGGTCCCAGGCGGCGGCGCCGTCTTCGGCTTCGACCAGGTCGAAAATGCCGTACACCGACAGCAGGTCCATCAGCGCAATGCGCGAGACGACGTCGTCGTCGACAATCAGTGCTTTCATGACGTTCTCCATGGCGGTGGGCCGCATCAAAGGTTCAGGAGCCAAAAAAGGCCAGCACATCGGCGCGGCGCGCGTGCGTGTCGCGCTGGCCGAGCTGGATCAGTTCACAGGTGTAGCTCGATTCGAACAGCAGGTACGAGGCCAGCGCCGAGCCGCGCGCTTCGGTCGCGCCGATCCCCGAGAGCATGGTGCGGATCGGCGCCGGCAGGCTGGCCGTGTGGCGACTGGCGATCACGTCGAGCCGTTCGGACGGGGCGATCACCAGCAGCTCCACGGGTTTCAACGGCATCTTGCTGCGGTATTCCTCGGGCAGCAGCGACAGGGTCAGGTTGATGCGGTTCAGGCGCTCGATGTCGACCGCCAGGCTGTCGAGGAAAATCGAGGACATGGCGTGGCCGGCGATCTGCGCCAGGCTCGGATAGCGCGCCTGGCCGGGCGTGTCGCGGGTCGGCTCGGACAGGCGACCGGCGCCCACCACCAGCACCTTCGACGCCCCCAGGTGGATGGCCGGCGAAATCGGCGCGAGCTGGCGCATCGAGCCGTCGCCGCAAAACTCGCGGTGGCTGCCCAGGTACAGCGGCACGGCCGGAAAGATGAAGGGAATCGCCGACGACGCCAGCAAATGCTCGACGCCGATCTGGTCCTGCAGGGCGATGCGCTGCATGCGCACCCACGGCGCGATGTCGGCGGCGGTCTGGTAAAAGGTGATGTGGTTACCGGCGGTGTAGGACGAGGCGGTCACCGCCAGCGCATGCAGCAGGCCGTCGGACATGGCCGCGTCCAGGCGCGGCAGGTCGAGCATGCGGTGCAACAGGCCCACCAGCGGGGTGTTGTCCAGCAGCGAGGCGGGCGGCGCGGCGCGCCATTTGCGCAGCAGCCAGCCGAACGAGAGCAGCGAGAGCCAGCGCGCGCCCGAGCGCAGCACGCCCAGCGAATCGGCGCGGTAGACCTGCTCGACGCGGAAGTTTTCCCACACATCGAGCAGCTTTTGCACGCCCTCGCCGAAGTTGTCGGCGCGGCAGGCCAGGGCCACGGCGTTGATCGCGCCGGCCGAGGTGCCGCAGATGATATCGAAGGGATTGCGCGCCGGACGCCAGCCGGCCTCCCACAAAATTTGCGAGATCGCCTGCAGCACCCCCACCTGGTAGGCGGCGCGCGCGCCACCACCGGTGAGGATCAAGCCCGTTTTCGGTTCCGTTTCCATCCGCCAAGCGTATCAGGGTCTGCCCGCCTTGCGGGAGAAACTTAGGGCTTGTACACTTTTTACAATAGCTTGACTTTCGCTCTCAGTCGCCCTTGGCCACGCCTTCGCGGCGCGGATCGGCGCCGCCGAACCACCATGGCTCGCCGTGGATCAGGATGCGCTGCACGCCGTGCAGGCCGGACGTCATCTCGTAGCTGCGCAGGGCATGGCCGTGCGCCTTGAGCTCCTCCTGCACGGCGGGAGAAAAACGCCCGGTTTCCAGCTCGGTCGGGCCGTTGCGGCTGCCGAAGTTCGGCAGGCTGATGGCCTGCTGCACGTTCAGGCCCCAGTCCAGGGTGCCGACCAGGGTCTTGGCCACGTAGTTGATGATGGCCGGCCCGCCCGGCGAGCCGATCGCCAGCACCAGTTTGCCGCTCTGGCGGTCGAATACGACGGTGGGCGACATGGCGCTGCGCGGGCGTTTGCCGGCCTGCACCCGGTTCGCCACCGGCCCGCCGGCGTCGACCGAATCGAAGGAAAAATCGGTGAGCTGGTTATTCAGGATGAAGCCATCGACCATCTGGCGCGACCCGAAGGCGTCTTCCACCGTGGTCGTCATCGACAGGCCGGCGCCTTTGCCGTCCACCACCACGAAGTGCGAGGTCGATGGCGTTTCGATCGCGTTATCGAGCCCCCACGCCACTTCCATGCCCGGCGGCGTGCCGGCACTAGCGGTGCCCATCGACTTGTCGCCGATCAGGGAGGCGCGCTGGCGCAGGTAGGCTTTGTCGATCAGGCTGGGAATGCCGCGTCCCGGCAGCGGCACAAAGTCGGTGTCGGCCGCGTAGCGATTGCGGTCGGCGTAGGCCAGGCGCCCGGCTTCGGTGAACACATGCACGGCCTCAAACCCCAGCACCCCGTTCACCGGCGCGTAGGCGCGCATGTCGCGCGTCTCGAGCATGCCCAGCATCTGCGCCACGGCGATGCCGCCCGACGATGGCGGCGGCATGCCGCACACCGTGTAGGCGCGGTAGTCGCTGCACACCGGCGCGCGCACCTTGGGCTGGTAGCCGGCGATGTCGGCCGCCGTCAACAGGCCGGGATTGGTCGGGTGCCCCGCCACCTTGGCCGCAATGTCTTTGGCGATCCGGCCCTTGTAGAAAGCATCGGCGCCGCCGGCGGCGATCTCGCGCAGGGTGGCCGCCAGCGCCGGGTTGCGCAGCTGGTGGCCGATCGGCCAGGGATTGCCATCCTTGTCATAGAAATAGGCGGCCGCCACCGGGTCCTTGCGCAGGTGCTGGTCGAACATCAGCATGCCATTCAAGCGCTGGCTGACCGGAAAGCCCTTGTCGGCCATGGCAATGGCCGGCGCGAACAGCGCCTTCCAGGGCAACTTGCCGTGCTGGCGGTGCGCCATCTCGAGCATGCGCAGCACGCCGGGGGCGCCGACCGAACGGCCGCCCACCACGCCGGCGGTGCGCGAGAGCGGCGTGCCATCCTTGTTCTGGAACAGGTGCTCGTCGGCGGCGGCGGGCGCGGTTTCGCGGCCGTCGAAGGCTTGCACGTTCTTGCCGTCGTAGTGCATCAAAAAGGCGCCACCGCCGATGCCGGACGATTGCGGCTCGACCAGGGTAAGCATCAACTGGGTGGCAATCGCCGCGTCGATGGCGCTGCCGCCCTTGCGCAATATCTGGTAGCCGGCGTCGACCGCCAGCGGATTGGCTGCGGCGACCATGAATTTCTTGGCGGCCCAGCCAGCCTTGTCGGCATAGCCGGTGTGGATTTCGGGGGCCTCGGCCGGGCGCACGGCGGCGTCCTGGGCGAGCACGGAGGCGCTGAAAACGAGCAGCGCGAAAGGAAGGCACTTCAACCTGAGCATGGATTCTCCAATGAGAAACGCGCGACTCCTGCACTGGAGCCGCGCGTTCGATCCCGCTATCGTACAGTAAATGAATTACTTGGGCTGCATGCGGATCGCGCCGTCAAGACGGATAGTTTCGCCATTGAGCATGGTGTTTTCGATGATCGCGCGGGCCAGATGCGCGTATTCGGCGGGACGGCCGAGACGCTGCGGGAACGGCACCATGTTGCCCAGGGCGCCGCGCACTTCTTCCGGCATCCCCATCAGCATCGGGGTTTCGAAAATGCCGGGAGCGATGGTCATCACGCGCACGCCGCTGCGGGCCAGGTCGCGCGCCATCGGCAAGGTCATGCCGGCCACCGCCGCCTTGGACGACGCGTAGGCCGCCTGGCCGATCTGGCCGTCGAACGCCGCCACCGACGCGGTATTGATGATGATGCCGCGCTCGCCCGAGTCGAGCGCTTCGGTCTTGCCCATGGCGTCAGCGGCCAGGCGCGCCATATTAAAGGTGCCGACCAGGTTGATGTTGACGGTGCGCTGGAACACTTCCAGCGGATGCGGGCCGTCCTTGCCCACGGTCTTGACTGCGGGGGCGACGCCGGCACAGTTGACCAGGCCACGCAGGGTGCCCATGGCGAGCGCGGCGGCGACGACAGCCTGGCCGTCGGCCTCCAGCGTGACGTCGCACTTGACGAACTTGCCCTTGAGTTCAGCGGCCAGCGCTTCGCCCGCCTCGACCTGCACGTCAGCCAGCACCACTTTGCCGCCGGCCTCGGTGATCATGCGCGCCGTCGCCGCGCCCAGGCCCGATGCGCCGCCCGTGATGATGAATACATTGTCCTGAATTTGCATGGTGTCCTCTTTCTCTTATCGGTTCTTTTGACGTTTACGTAAACGTCAAGCACCCGGATTGTAGCGAACTTTTCGCGGAAAACACCATGGGAACCTCGAAAAACCGTAGCGAGCGGCGTTAGTTTTGTCCGAGACGCGGAGCCGTACGAAAGTACGGTGAGCATCGCAGGACTTCGCGTCCCGGGCGAAAATGACGCCGCGCAGTAGGTTTTTCGGGGTCCCCACCAGTCGCGCCGCATTAAAAGCACTGAACCACACCGCCATTGTTGGTACAGGAGCGCCCTTGCGGACCGATCACGCTGTTACCGGCGGCGCCGTTGTAGCGGACCCCATTCACATCGGTGCAGCCGCCGGCGTCGCAGCCGCTGATGACGGCCGGCGGCGGCGCGATGGCCGGTGGCGCCAGCGCCGACGGTATCGGCCGGGGGCCCGGCGGCGCCGCCGGCGGCGCATCCAGGCGCGGGCCGTAGGCGGGCATGCCGTCGACGATCTGGCGCACGGCGCGCCGTTTGGGCGGCGCATGCTTGGGCAGCGCGCTCTTGCCCGGTTCAGCGTTGATCCGGGGCGCGGGCGCGACCGGCGCGACATCGTTCCGCGCCACCGCGTCGCCGGAGGCCAGGAATGCCGCCAGGAGCACGGCAATTTTCAGCATGAGCATGATGTCACCTCGCATGAGGTTGATTGATGCGGCCAAACTACCATTTTTGACAGGATCATGGCGCCAGCCAAACGTGCCGATGCCAGACAAAACAGCATCATTTATTTACATACCAACAAGTTTTATTATTGACCAGAAGTGTTATTAAGACGATAATTGACGGTTCCCTCCCGACCGCACACCGCCATCCCACACATGAATATCCTCAGCGCCAGCCAGCTCGACGCCTACCTCGACCAGACCGAAGCCGCCCTCGAACAGCAGGTGGAGGCCGAGCTCGACCCGGAATTGATCGGCGCCGGCCTGAAAACCGCGCTCGAAAGCCAGCACTTCCATGCCGACACCATGGGCGGCGTGCGCCGCCTGTTCCGCTTGTGGATACGCGCGCGCGAGCCGGCGGCCGGCCTGCGCCTGCTCGACGGCGACGGCCGCGCGGCGCTGGCCGCCCTGCCGGGCGCCGAACGGCCCGCCTGGCAGGTCAGCGCGGCAATCTGGCGCGTGGAAGCGCGTATCGCCCAGGGCGATCGCGGCGCCGTGCAGGCCGCCTTCGAAGACGTGCTGGCGCTGCTGGTATCGTTGCCGGAATCGCTAGCTTACGACCGCGCCTGGGAATACCTGGACGAGGAAAGCGCGGCCTTCGGCGTGCACGCCGTCACGCGCCGCTGCGCCGAAGCGCGCAACGCCTTGCAGCGCGCCGACCCGGAGCGCACGACCTACCGCGCCTGGGACGATGCGCAACTGGCCATCCGCCAGTCGCACAGCTTCGCGCTGGAAGGCGACGCGACGCTGGCGCGGCAGGCCGGCGAACGCGCCATCGGCATCCTGGCCGGGGCCGCGCCGGACCAGGATATCGACCATCACGACTGGCTGCGCGTCGGCAATGCGCTGGTGCAGGTCCTGCCTGACGTGGTCGCGGGCATCGTGGCGCAGGCGCGCGCGCGCATCCCGGCGGCGACCGTGTTTTTCCCGCGCCGAAATATCGATGTGCGCATCGCGCGCCTGGAAGCGCGCGCCCTGCACCAGCAAGGCGCGCTCGACCAGGCGCTGGCCAGGCTGGTCCTGGGGCGCACCGCCCTGCACGACGATGACGACGACCGCGTCAGCGCCCTCATGCTCGACTGGCTGCTGGAAGCGGGACGGCACGACGAAGCGACGCGCCTGGCCTTCGAATCGGTTTTTCACGAACGCCTGGTGTCGGCGCCGCACGCGGCCGAGGCAGCCAAGCGCGCCGTTGCTGCCAGCATGCCCGGCCAGCCGTACTGGCATCTGGCGCTGGCCTTCGCCGGCATGGCCAACGGCACCGCCCACGTGCGCGGCGACGAAAACCAGGCCGACTGGGTCGGCCGCCATCTGGCGCTGGCGCGTGCGCAGGCCGGCGCCCATCCGGCCGCCGACGCGGTCGAGGCAATGTGGCTGATCGAATCGGCGCAGCAATACCAGCGCGCCTTGCCGTTGCTGGAATCGGCGGCGCGCGACCCGTCGCTGATGCACTCGAACGTCGTCTTCCAGCTCATCGTGGCGCGCATGCGCGTGCATGGCGTGCAGGCTGCGCTGGCCATGCCGTTCGTGCCGACGTCGAACGGCGTCTCCAGTTACAACGTGGGCGTGATGCTCAGATACAACCTCGACGATGCGCTGCCCGAGGGCGTGACAGTGCCGGAAGAACCGATCAGGGCGCTCGGCGCGCGCTACTACCAGACCGGCCTGGCGCGCTTCGAAGCGTTTGTCGCCAGCGGTGAAGGCAATTCACGCGACGGTGACGCGCATACCTACTCAATGCTGTGCAATAACCTGGCCATCCACTACCGCTACGACAAATCCGATGCCGCCGCCGCGCTGCCCCTGCACCACAAAGGCATCGCCGCCAGCCCATTTTCGGAACACTTCGAGGGCGTGATGCGCAGCCACCAGAAGCTCGGCAACGACAGCGCCGTGGTCGACAGCGCCGAGCATCTGTGGCACTTCTCGGCGGACCACGGCTACAGCCGGCACGATCCGACCGACTACGTGGACGATGCCGCCGCCGCCCTGCACCGGCTCGGGCGCGACACCGACATCGCCATCTGGCTGCAGCGCCTGGACGACTGGTGGGCCAGCGTCGGGCAGGACGAGCGCGCGGACAACCAGAACAACTACACGCGCGCGCTGGTATCGGTGCTGTACTACATGGCGCAGACGCAGCCGGACGACGCCATGCTGCGCCTGGAAAGCGTGCTGCCGTCGGTGCCTGGCGCCGGCTCGCCCTACACCAGCAGCATCGCGGCCGACACGCTGCGCAGCCTGGGCCAGTTCGAACGCTCGCAAGCGATGTACCGGGATGGCCTGCGCTACATCAAGTCGGGCGACGACTGGCATGAGTCGCAGCGCACGGCGATCCTCCAGAACCTCGAAGAATGCAAGCGCCTGCAGCGCGAGGCCAAACCCTGGTGGAAGCTCTGGTAACCTGAGACATGACTATTCTCAGCGCAACCGGGCTCGACGCCTACCTCGACCAGACCGAAGCCGCCCTCGAACAGCAGGACAGGGCCGGACTCGGCCCGGAACTGATCCGCGCGGGCCTCAAGAGCGCCATGCAGCGCCAGTGCTTCCGCGCCGACACCATGGACAGCGTGCACCGCCTGTTCCAGTTGTGGCTGCGCGCGCGCGACCCGCTTGCCGGACTGCGCCTGCTCGAAGGCGACGGGCGCGCTGTGGTCGCTGCGCTGCCGCTGGCCGAACGGGCGCAATGGCATATCAGGCTGGCCATGTGGGGCATCGATGCGCACATCGCGCAGGGTGACGCCACCGCCCTGCACGCGGCGCTCGACGCCGCCGTGACGTTGCTGGCATCACTGCCTGATTCGCCGGATCACGTCAGCGCCTGGAACTATCTCGACGTGAAAATACGGGAAGCGGGCGCGCACGCGCTGGAGCGCCACAGTGCCCAGGCTTGCCACGCCCGCATCGCCGCCGACCCGGCACAGGCGTCTTTCCATGTCTGGAACGATGCCAGGCTGGCGCGGCGCCAGGCCGGCAGCTTCTGGCGCGAAGGCGACCAGGCGCAGGCCAGGCTGGCCGCCCGGCGCGCCATCGACATCCTCGCCAGTGCCAGTGCCGGCACCGACCAGAATATCGGCCACGACGAATGGATCCGGCTGGGCTACCAGCTCGCAGAGATCGTACCGGACGCCGTCGCCGGCATCGTGGCGCAGGCGCGCGCGCGCATTCCGGCGGGCAGTGGGGTGTTCAGGCTGCGCGAGATCGACGTGCTCATCGCGCGGCTCGACGCAATGGGCCTGTACTACCAGGGGGAGCCCGAGCAGGCACTGGCCCACATGCGGCTGGGACGGATCATCCTGGCGCAAGACAAGGATGACCGTTGTAACGCCGTCCTGCTCGATTGGCTGATGCAAGCGCAGCGCCATGAGGACGGCGCGCGCCTGGCCTTCGAATCGATCTTCCACCAGCATCCCTACTCGGCCGCACATGCGCTCATGGTCACGCAACGCGCGCTCGACGATGGCCTGGCGGGCCAGCCGTACTGGCACCTTGCGCTGGCCTTTGCCGGCATGGCCGCCGCCAGCGCCGGGGTGCTCGCCGGCGAGGACGAAGCGGCCTACGTGCGGCGTTACCTGGCGCTGGCGCGCGCGCACAGCGGCGCCCACCCGGCGGCCGATGCGATCGAGGCCCTGCTGCTGATCAAAACAGCGGGCGACTACCACGCCGCCCTGCCGCTGCTGGAAGTAGCCGTGCGCGACATCTCGCTCGCGCATGCGGACCTGGTTTTCAAGCTGTGGGTGGCGCGCATCCATGTGCATAGCGCACCGGCCGCGCTGGCCATGCCGTTCGTGCCGGCGTCGAGCGGCGTTGCGTGCAACGACATCGGCATGCATCTCGGTTACGCCCTCAATGACGTGCTGCCTGAAGGCGTGACAGTGGCGCGGGCCGACCTGCAGGCACTGCGCGCACGCTATTCCGAAGCGGGCGTGGCACGCTTCGACGCCTTTGTCGCCAGCGGCGAGGGCGATACGGGCGACGGCAATGCAAAAGTCTGTTCGGCGCTGTGCATCGGCCTGGCCGCCCACCACTACTTTTACAGGTCGGAGCCCGCCGTGGCGCTGGCACTGCATCGGAAGGGCCATGCCGCCGCCCCCTTCCCGGAGCACTTGCAAGGCGCGGTGAACTGCTACACCGCCCTCGGCGAGCATGCCGCATTGATCGACGGCGCGGAGCATCTTTGGCACTTCGCCGCCGACCACGGCTACAGCGCGCACCTGCCCCCCGCCTACATCCCCGACGTCGTCGCCGCGCTGCACAAGCTCGGGCGCAGCGCCGATATCGCCATCTGGCTGCAGCGGCTCGACGAATGGTGGGCTCGCCTGGACCACAAGCAGCGCTGCGCGCACCAGCAGAAATACATGGGCGCCCTGGTATCGGTGCTCGCTTACATGGCGCATACGCAGCCGGGCGACGCTATCCTGCGCCTCGACCCCATGCTGCCGGCAGTGTCGGCGGCGGCCTGTCCGGTGGTGTGCGGTACAGCGGCGCATGCCCTGCGCAGCGCCGGCCAGCTCGCGCGCGCCGAAAAGCTGTACCTGGAGGCGCTCGGTCACGTGGTCGCGGGCAATGCCTGGCACGAAGCGCAGCGCGCGTCGATCCTCGCGGGACTCGAGCAATGCAGGCGCCCGGACGCCCAGGCCAAGCCCTGGTGGAAGGTGTGGTAATGGCGACGACCCAATCGAAAACCAGCGCCTACGGCGCGCGCGACGTGGTCAACGCCCCGGCGCTCAAAGAGGCCATCGCCCGCCGCAGCGCGCAGCGCGGCGATGCGCCCGAGGTGGCCGAGTGGCTGGCCAATCACTTCTTCCGCTACGCGGTCGGCAATCTGGAGGCGCCCGAACCGGCGCTGGCGCGCATCGCGTCAAGCGAGCAGGCGCGCGCCCTGTTCGCACCGGCCGCCGTGCCCCAATGGGTGACGGCGCGCCTGGGCAAGGACGCGGGCGAAGCCATGTGGTGGCTAGCGCCCGACGGCCCTGAGCTGCTTGCGATGGAAGCGAAGCTGGTCGAATTTTTGGGTGCGCGCCAGGGCACCGCGCTCGAGGGCAAGCTACAGCGCGTCAACTGCCGCCAGGCCCTGGCGCTGTGGAGCGCCGAACACGCCGCGTTCGAAGCGAAGAGCGCGGCCGGCTGGCGCGAACACCAGCCGGACGCGGTGGCAACACGCTGGCAAGGGGAGGCCGGCAGCGTGGTCGAACTGCTGCCATCAAGCCCGCAGCTGCGCGAGGAGATGGCCTTTGAAAGCCAGGTGATGCGCCACTGCCTGGGCCAGTTCAGCGACCGGCGCAGCTTGCGCGGCGGCTATGGTGAACACTACGCGGCGGCCTGCGAAGCGGGCCAGATGCGCCTGTTCAGCTACCGCAGCGGCAACGGCCATGCGCACATCACTATCAGCGCCCACGTCGTCGACGGCGGCCGCCTGCGCTTCGACCAGATCAAGGGCAAGCTCAATCGGCCGCCGGTGGAGCGGTTCCACGGCGAGCTGCTGGCGTTTTTGCGTGGTGTCGACAGCGACCTCCATACGCCGCCGGACGCGCTCTCGATGGGCATGGTGCGCCTGCCCTCGGGCTGGGCGATGGTGGACGATGCGCGTGACGAGGCCGACCAGTTGTTCGTCGCCCAGCACTTCCCCGCCCTGTTCCCGCGCCTGGCGGCGCCGTCGGTGCTGGCCCAGTGGATCGCCGCCGCGCGCGCGCCCGAGCAATTGCAGGGTCTCGCGCTGCATCCGGGCGTGGCGCACGCGGTGAGGAGCACGCGATGATGACGCTGGCCCTCGTTGCCCTGTTCGGGTGGGCGATCTACGCCGGGATCGCACACCTGTTCACAAGCCGTCCGCCCAAAAAACCGGGCAGCGTCAAGCTGCGCTACAAGTTCGACGCGCGCCAGAACCGCGCGCTGGCGCTGGCGCACCCGATTGCGCAGGCGCGCGACATGGCCGCGTACGCCAACCCGAAAGCGCGGGCGCTCACGCCGCAGCAGGCGCAAGTGCTGCGCGCCAGCCTGCTGCACATCCTCGGCCTGCGCGCCAACATCGACGACAACGCGATCCGCGCCGCGCTGCCCGATCTGCTGCGGCGGCACTGGTTCCGCATCGATCTCGATCGCCTGCGCCTGGATGACGATCCGCGCGCGGCGATGGCGTTCGCCTCGGCGCGCGTGGCCTTCGCGGTGCGCAGCGCCACTTTGCTCGGCTGGCTCGATCCGGCGCTGCAATGGGAAGTGCTGTACCAGAACGCGCAGCGCGCCAGCGATTGCTTCGGCAACTGGCAGGAGTTCGGCGCCGCGCTCGCGCGCGGGCGCCAGCAATGGATCGCGGGCGCGCGCGCCGACAGCCTGGGCGTCGCATTCGACGAGGCCAGGCTGGCGCAGTGGCTGGGCACACGGAGCCACCCGTGGCGCAGCATGGCGTGGCACGGCCCGGTGCTGTTCGAGGCGCCAGACACGCCATGACCACCTATTACAATCCGATGAAATGCACCGGCTGCGCGCAGGAGTTTGCGTTTCCGTCGCTCGCGCGCTCGTACACCGATTTGCCGGAGGCCGGGGGGCGTTCCACCATCCATTTCAGCGAGATGCTGCTGCTGCCCGCCTGGTGTCACGACTGCAATAGCGCGTCCTGGATCGAGCGCATTCCCAGTCGACGCGAGTTCGATACGGCCGCCAGCTTGCGGCGCAGGGCCAATCGCAGCGGCTGCCTGGGCATCGAGGACGACTTGCTGGACATCGAAGACGACGATTTCCGCTGGCTGTACCATAACCTCTCCAATCGCAACACACCACCCCGATGCCTGATATGCGCAAGCACCCGGTTTACGCCGATCGACCCGAATCAATGGCAAACGCCCATCGTGCACGACGCCTGTTGGGACAGCCCGATTGAATTTCGGGGCTTTCCGATCGGCAGCGGCTGGCATTCCGGGCGCTCCTACGTATATCGATTTCACAATGCTGAGGGTGATTTCGCATGGGCCGAACTGTGGACTCTGAAATCTCGCATGGCGGAGCTTTACGCCATGCTTCACGCCAGGCGGAGCTTTACGCCATGCTTCACGCCAGGCGGCAGGATCCCGATCATGCCACGCTCGCTGCAGCCATCGATCTGATCATCAACCGGGCAATCGACAAAGCACTCACCGTGCTGACGCCCCTGGCTGCGGCACACAGCGCTGCCGCGCTCGGACTTCTGGGCGCGCTGCATTACCTCGGCCAAGGCGTGCAACACAGCGGCAACGAGGCCGTCATTTTGCTCGAAAAAGCCAAAGTCCTCGGCGACGCCTGCGCGGCGCACAACCTGGCGTCGGTGTACGCCACCGGTGCGCCGGGCGTCGCCAAAGACACGCTGCGGGCGCGCCAGTTGTTCGCCGAAGCCCGCGCGATGGGCGGGCAGTACGAGCGCGACGACTTCTATGCGCAGGACGATTTTACCGTGGCGAACAGTTCCTTCTATCATCCAATCTGATTTCGCCCCCATGAGCAACCATCCCAACATCATCAGCGCCAGCCGGCTTGACGCTTTCCTCGACCAGGCCGAAGCCGCACTCGCGCAGCAGCAGGAAGCCGGGATCGACCCCGCGCTGATCCGCGCCAGCCTCAAGTCCATGATGGACGCGGGGCGCTACCGCGCCGACACGCTGCCCAGCGTACGCCGCCTGTACAGCCTGTGGCTGGGCGCCGGCGAGCCGCTTGCGGCCCTGCGCGTGATCGACACCGATGGCCTCCAGCTAGCCGAAGCGCTGCCCGAGGACGAACGTGGCAGATGGCCGCTGAACCTGGCTTTCTTTCGCCTGGAGCCGCTGCATGCGCTGGGCGACCATGCCGCGTTTTGCGCCGGCCTTGAAGCCGCTTATGCGCTGCTGTCCGCCCTGCCCGTCGGCCTGCAGTACGAGCAGGCCTGGGGAAACCTGGCCGACCAAAGCGTGGACGCCGGCGCATACGAGCTGGCGCGCCGCTGCGCGCTGGGACGTCATGCGCTGGCGCGGGCCAACCCGGCACGCGCGCGCTTGCATGCCTGGGACGACACGCTGCTGGCCATCAGCACCGCGCACAGCTTCACGCTGGAAGGTCGTGACGAGGAGGCCAGGCAGTTCGGCGCGCGCGCCATCGAGGTGCTGGCCAGCGCCGGCGCCGACCAGGAGATCGGTCATGATGATTGGCTAAGCCTCGGTCACTCACTGGTCGAGATCGTGCCCGAGGCGATCGACGGCATCGTGCGCCAGGCGCGCACGCGCATTCCCGACAAGGCGCTGATGTTCGCCCGGCGCGACATCGACGTGCGCGTCGCCCGGCTCGAAGCACTGGCGCTGCGGCGCCAGGGCGCGCTCGGGCAGGCGCTCGACAAGATGGCCCTGGCGCGCACCGTCATCACGGGCGATGAGGACGACCGCTACAGCGGCCTCATGCTCGAATGGCTGTTCGACGCCGGCCGCCACGCCGACGCCGCCAGGCTGGCCTTCGATGTGATCTACCATGAACAAGGCAGCACCGGGACGCACGCCTTGGGCGCAACCAGGCAGGCGCTCGCCGAAGGCCTGGACGGCCAGCCTTACTGGCAGCTTGCGCTGGCCGGCGCCGGCATGACCGAGACCGGCGCCGGCGTGCGCGACGGCGAGGACGAGGCCCCGTATGTGGGCCGCCAGCTGGCGCTGGCGCGCGCGCTCGCGCCGGCGCACCCGGCCATCGACGCGGTCGAAGGCTTGTACCTGATCAAAGCGGCGGGCGACTACCGGCGCGCCCTGCCGCTGCTGGAAGCGGCGGTGCGCGACGCTTCGCTGGCGAAATCGGACCTGGTCATCAAGCTGTGGCTGGCGCGCATCCACGTGCACGGCGCGCTGGCCGCGCTGGCGCTGCCGCTGGTGCCGGCGGCGGGCGCGCGCGCCTGCTACGAGGCCGCCGTGAACCTCGAGAGCCTGTTCGGCGAACATCTGCAGGGACAGGTGAACAATCCCAACGACGCTGCGGCGGCATTCGCCGCACGCTACTACGAACTGGGACGGGCGCGCTTCGACGCTTACCTCGCGGGCGCGACGGGTCATACCGGTGACGGCTTCGCGCCCGCTTATGCGGCGCTGTGCAATAACCTGGCCATTTACTACCGCGACAACGTTGGCGACACTGCGGGCGCGCTCGCGCTGCACCACAAAGGCATCGACGCCAGTGCGCTGCCGCGCCACTACGATGGCATCCTGAGCTGCCACCGGATGGACCGCAACGATGCGGGCATCGTCGACAGCGCCGAAATGTTGTGGCACAGCGTGGCCGAGCACGGCGACAGCCAGCACTACCCGGCCCTGTACGTGAACCATGTCTGCGCGGCCCTGCGCCGCCTGGGGCGCGACGCCGACATCGCCATCTGGCTCGAGCGGCTGGAAGAATGGTGGTGCGGTGCCAACGAGCAGACCCGCGCCATGTTCGAAAAAACCTACCTGGGCACGTTGGTCGAGGTACTGTCGTCGATGATGCATACGCAGCCGGCAGACGCCTTGCCGCGCCTGGAAGCCCTGCTGCCGGCGGTACGGGCGGCCGCCGTGGCCGGCACCAGCCGGGTTGCGGCGCACGCGCTATGCACGGCCGGCCAGGGCGAACGCGCGCACGCGCTGTACACGGAGGCGCTGGACCAGCTCACGGCAAGTGAAGAACGCCACACGGCGAGCGGCACGATGGCGCAGTTCGAGCGCTTCCAGGCCAATCTGTCGCGCATGGCGCACCACCTCCGGCCGGGCCTGACGTGGCACGCTTCGCTGCGTGCGGACATCGTTGACGGCATCGCCGCATGCGCCAGCGCGGCGGCCACGGCGCGGCCGTGGTGGAAGCGCTGGTGACGATGGCGCCCACCCTGCGCTCGCTGGAGGCGGCTGTCGATGCGCTCACGCGCACGCCCCGGTACCGCGACGTGGACCAGCGCTGGCAGCGCCTGATCGACCAGAGCGGCGAGGCCGGCGCGTTTGCACTCGAGCGCCGCTGCCTGGACGCGCAGTACGCGCTGCGCCTGGCCGATCCGGAACGCGCCGATTATCGCGCCTGGGACGGGGCGCAGCTGGCCATCCTGCGCGGGCGCAGCTATCTGCGCGAGGGCGACATCGCGCACGCGCAGGCCGAGGGAGCAAGGGCGCTGCGCCAGATGCTCGACGACGGCGGCACGCTGGCATGGAACGATTGCCTGACGCTGGCGCGCGACCTGGCGCGCCTGGCGCCGGAGCGCATGAGCTTCGTGGCGGGGCATATCCGCGCGCTGCGGCCGGCCGACATGGCGCCAGCCAACCGGCGCGATCTCGAGATCCGCATCGCGCGGCTCGAAGCGAATGCGCAGTTCCGGCTCGGCCGGCACGACCTTGCCATCGCCTGGGCACAGCAAGGCCGCTACGGCACCTACACCGACAACGACGACAGCACCAACGCCGTGCTGCTCGACTGGCTGATGGAAGCCGGCCGCACCGATGAGGCGGCGGCGCTGGCGTTCGAGTCGGTCTTTAACGAGCGCCCGGTCTCGTCCGGGCGCGCCCGGGAGCTGGCGCAGGAACAGATCGGCCTGGGGCGCTCGCCCAGCCCGTACTGGCCGCTGACCTTGGCCTATGCCGCCGGCCGCGACACGCCGACAGGCGTGCATGCCGCGTACCTGCAACTGGCGCGCGAGCGCGCGCCAGTCCACCCGGCCATCGACGCGGTGCAGGGCCTGCACCTGTTTGCGCAGCAGGACGCGGCGCGCGCCCTGCCCCTGCTGGAAGCGGCGGTGCGCGATCCGGCCCTGGCCAATTCGGATGTGGTGCCGAAACTCTGGCTGTGCCGCATGCGCGTGCATGGCGTGGCGCAGGCGCTGGCCATGCCCTTCGTCGACTCGCCCAGCGCCGGCTGGTGCTACGGCATCGCCATGCAGTTGACGGAAGAGACGCAACCGCAGTTGCCGGCGCAGGCACACTGGCCGCGCGAGGCCGTCGCCGCGCTGGCCACGCGCTACGACGAACAGGCGCTGGTGCAGTTCGAGCGTTTTTTCGAAACCGGCGCCGGCATGTTCCGCGACGCCCACATCCGTCTTTACGCCATCCTGTGCTGCAAGCTGGCGAACCGTTACCGCGCGCTGGACCGGCTTGACGCGCGCATCCCGGTGCTGCACGAAAAAGGCCTGGCGGTGATCCCGTTCGGGGAGCAGCATGAAGGCCTGCTGCGCTACTATCTCGACGCCGATGACAACGCGGGCATCGCCGACGCCGCGCAGCGCCTGTGGGATTTCGCGCAAGGCCATCGCGCGCCCGAGCACCGCCCGGCCGACTACATCGGCCGCGTGGTCAACGCCCTGCAAGCGCTCGGCCGCGACGACGAGGCCGAACACTGGCGCGCGCGCCTGGAGTAAGCGCATGGTCAGTTTCCTGCGGTACTATTTACGCATAATAAAGGAGACAGCCATGCAAACCCCGCACCAGCTTTACCAGCAAAAGCTCACCACCCCGTTTGATGCCCTGCGCCTCGTGCGCGACGGCGACATGATCGTCGTGCCGACCGGCGTGGGCGAGCCGCCCACCCTGCTGACCGCCTTGTCGAGCCAGCGCCAGCAATTTCACGACGTGAAAGTGGCGCAGATCCTCGCCATGCGCAAATTCGGCTACTTCGACCAGGACACGGCGCATCACGTGCGCCACGCCTCGCTGTTTTTCGGCGGCGCCTCGCGCGCGTCCGGCCAGGGCGGCTGGTGCGACTTCATCCCGAATTACTTTTCCGAGCTGCCCGGCCTGTTCGAGCAGGGCCTCACGCCGGCCGACGTGGTCTTCGCCATGGCCTCGCCGATGAATGAACATGGCTTCTTTTCACTGAGCCTGGCGGTCGACTACACCATGGCGGCCATCGCCAAGGCGCGCGCAATCGTCCTCGAAGTCAATCCCAACGTGCCGTTCGCGCATGGCCAGTGCCACGTGCATGTGTCGCAGGTGACGGCGCTGGTCGAGAGCGACGAGGCCATTCTGGAAGTGGGATTGCCGAAGATCGGCGCGGTGCAGGAAGCGATCGGCAAGTACGTGGCCGACATGATCGACGACGGCGCGACCCTGCAGATCGGCTACGGCGGCATTCCGGACGCGGTGGTGATGCAGTTGACCTCCAAGCACGACCTGGGCATCCACACCGAAATGATCGGCGACGGCATCCTGACCCTGATCGAAGCGGGCGCGGTCACCAACCGCAAGAAGACCTTCATGCCGGGCAAAATGGTGGCGACCTTCGCGCTCGGCTCGCAGAAGCTGTACAAATTCTTGCATCACAATCCGATGATCGAGATGCATCCGTCGAACTTCACCAACGATCCGTACCTGGCGGCGCAAAACGACAATCTGATGACTATCAACGCGACCTTGCAGATCGACCTGCTGGGCCAGTGCGGCTCGGAGAGCATCGCCCACCTGCCCTACTCCGGCACCGGCGGCCAGGTCGACTTCGTGCGGGCGGGGAACCGTTCGCGCGGCGGCAAGTCGTTCATCGTGCTGCCCTCGACGGCCAAGGACAACACGATTTCGCGCATCGTCTCCACGCTCACGCCCGGCACGCACGCCACCACCAGCAAGAACGACATCAATTATGTGGTGACCGAGTATGGCGTGGCGCAGTTGCGCGGCAAGTCGGCCAAGCAGCGCGCGCAGGCGCTCATTGCGATCGCCCATCCGGACTTCCGCGCGTCGCTGCGCGCGGAAGCGAACCGGATGTGCGTGCTGTAGGCCGCCCTTACGCGGCGCGGCGGCGACGGCGCGCCAGGCCGATGACCGCCATGCCGGCCAGCAGCATGCCGTAGGTTTCCGGCTCCGGCACGGCCGAGGTGTAGATGGTCAGGGTCGGGTTGAGCACTTGCATCGTCACCAGGGGGAACACTTCCCTGCCCGGAGGGCCATCCGGATAGCCGGGCAGGTAGTAGGGAGAGGACATCACGGTCACCATATTCCACATTGACCAGCTGACCTCGCCCGTCAGCGACAGCGGCGTACTGGCCAGCACAAACGGGAGCTTGCCGTTAACCATGCTGTAATCGACGCGCATGCTGCTGACCGAGCCGGTCGCCGGCGTGTAGGCGCCCAGGTCCATCCTCATCGTGTTCTTGGTATTGCCTTCGCCAGGCAGACCACCCGGCTCGGTGATCTCGCCGAGCCCGCCGAACATGGTGCCGGACACCGAAAACCCCGTCATCCGGTAACCGGGACGCAAGGTGACGGAAAAATTACCGCTGTAGCCGTCGCCGTTTTCGTAGAAGGTGGAGGCGGTCTGGAGCGTTTTTGCGGCATCGGTCAGGCTGATCCGGGTAACGCCGTTGGCGTCCGATGTGATGACATCGGACTCGTAGGCCCAACTGTTGCCGATCGAAAAATGGGACGCTTCGAGCGTGGTCGGCCCTTGTGCAAAGACGGGAGCGCTGGCAAGCGCCAGCGCACACAGCGCGGCATGGGGGAGGTAAAAAGTCATGAGGTTCTTTCGGTGAGCGCTACGTTAATGTATTAACAAGGTAGATCATACTGACAATCTTGCACATCGCCTATCTTTTTACGCATCGCGACCGATCCCAGCACACCCAGCCCGGCCAGCAGCATCGCCACACGGTCCGGCTCCGGCACGGCCGAGGTGTAGATGGTAAAAACAGGATCGCGCACACGCAGGCTGGCGAAGGAATCGATGCCGGCCGGATGTTCTGGCGTGGTGGTCGGATAAGCCGACACCAGGACCAGTCCCTGCAGCGACAAATTGAAATCGCTGGTCAGGGATAATTCTCCGCTCGACATCAGGACCGGGATGGCGCCGTCGAGCATGTCGATGCGCTGGGCATGCTCGCCATAGAAGATCCCGTACGGACGCGAACCGGCGCTCAATTCGATGTAGCCGGAATTGTAGGCGAAGCCGTCGCCGGGTGTGCCATCCGTGTTGGGCGGCACGTAGAGCACACCTTCAAAGGTGCCGGAGAACGAAAATCCGGTGACCCGGTAGCCGGCGTTGACGGTCACTTCGAACAGGCCGCCGTAGAAATTGCCATCCAGGTAGCGCCCGGTGTCGGCGCTCAGGCTGGCGCTAGCGGTATTGAGGCCGATGCGGGTGACGCCGTTGGTGTCCGACAGCAGCGTGTCGGGCGCATCGCCCCACTGGTTCACCATGGAAAAGGCAGCGGTATCGATACGCACAGGCGTTTGCGCAGCGGCGGAAGTGGCGCTCAGAGCGAGCGCTGCAATAAGGAGCAGCCGTGTCGTCGAGTTCATCGTTCATCCTTGTGGTCACTGTGGAAAGCGGCCAGGCATCGGCCGGGATGCGTCGTCCCGGCGGAAAGGAGTACGTGTGCGTCAAGGACGACGAACAGAAATAGTACGTTGAGCTCGCAAAATAACCCTCATGCCGGCGATGATTTTTTGCAAGCGTGGCGCTAAAACGCCAGCTTTGCAGCGCCATGACAGCGTGGCCGTCCAGTCGGGCGACCGGACGGCGGCCCTGCCCGCTTTATGGCAAGACCAGCTTGAGCACGCGGCCGTTGCCGCTCACGTACAGCGCGCCGGCGGCGTCCGTCGCCAGGCCGGCCGGCTGGGTAATCCAGGCGGCGCTCTTGAAGCGGGCGTCGCTGCCGTTCGGATCGGCCGCCACGCTCACCTTGCCGTCCGGGGCGATCTTGCCGATGGCGTGGATCGGCCAAGGGCTCTGGCGGCCGCTGAACGGCTCGGTGGCGAAGTACAGCTTGCCGCCGGCGTCGAGCGCGATGGCTTTGATGAAGGCCTGGTCGGTCCCCACCAGGGTGGTCTTGACGCCGGACGCATCGACCTTCTGGATGCCTTTGTCGTTGACCACAAACAGGTTGCCGTTCTTGTCCACGGCCATGTCGGTCACGCCGCCCATCACGGACGAGCCCAGGCTTTCCAGCACGATGGTCACCGCTCCATCCTTGCCGAACTTGCGCACGATGGCGCGTTTGAAACAGGAGCTGCACTCCGGCGCGCCGGGACGCGCCACTTCGCTGGCCACGTACACATTACCGGCGCCATCGGCCGCAATCGCGGTAACGACCGGCGGCACGATCACGCCGCTGGCGAGGGCCGGGTCGCCGAGCGTGGCGACGGTGGGGATCGCACTGATCACATTGTCGGCCGCAATCTTGAAGGCGTAAATGGAGGGCGACTCGTTGATGCCGTCGGTGACGTAGGTCACGCCGTCGAGGCCGGCAGCGATATCACGCGGGAACTGCAGCGCCGGGGTGGTCTTCGGTCCGGCGATGGGGGTGGTGACCACGCCCGCAGGGGTGATCTTGCGCACCGACTTGTTCTGGGTGTCGACCAGCAGCAGGTTGCCGGCGCCGTCGCCGGCAATCGCGCCGGCGGAGAGGAAGTAGGCTTGCTTGCCGACGCCGTCCGTCTGGGCGCGGCCCGGCACGATCGCGCCGCCGGCCAGCACGCGCGCGCCGATGCCCTCGACCTGCAGGGCCACGGCGTTGCTGGTGACGGCGCCGGCGTCGTTACGCACGGCGACGCTGAACACATCGCCACTGTCGGCCAGGGTCACTGCCGTCGTGGTGTAGCTGGCGTTGGTGGCGCCCGGAATCTCGACGCCGTTGCGCCACCATTGGTACTTCAGCGTGCCCGAGCCGCTGGCCGCCACCGAAAAAGTGGCGCTCTGGCCAGCCGCAACCGATTGCGTCGTCGGCTGGGCGCCGATGACCGCCGCCGCCTGCGCCTGCGCCACCATGTCAGGCAGTTTCACGGGCGCCGTGTCGTCGTCGCCGCCGCAGGCGGTGATGCCGGCCAGGCAAAGCAAGCCGCTGGCGAGGGCGCCACCGCGGATGAAACGGGTTGTCAAATTCTTCATCGCATCGTTCCTTCAAACTTAGAAAAGATTAGTAAAGAATGAACATTACGATGTTTACAAATTTGAAACCAGTAATCAATTGTCGCAAAAAATTACATGTGAACACATGCGAATCGCTCAGCGCGCGGGCGCCTCGGCCAGGGGGGCCGGGATGGCCTGGGCCACCGGACCCGGCACCACCGTATTGACGGGCGGATGGGCCGGCGGCACGGTTACGGCGATCCAGCCAGTCACCGGCAGCAGCGGCACCAGCAGCAGCGCGACGATGTTGATGATCTTGATCAGCGGATTGACGGCCGGGCCGGCGGTGTCCTTGTACGGGTCGCCCACGGTGTCGCCGGTCACGGCGGCCTTGTGCGCGTCCGACCCTTTGCCGCCGAAGTGGCCGTCCTCGATGTATTTCTTGGCGTTGTCCCAGGCGCCGCCGCCGGTGGTCATGGAAATGGCGACGAACAGGCCGGTGACGATGGTGCCCATCAGCAGCCCGCCCAGCGCGGCCGGCCCGAGCAGCATGCCGACCACCACCGGCACCACCACCGGCAGCAGCGACGGCAAGATCATTTCGCGGATCGCCGAGGCGGTCAGCATGTCGACCGCCTTGTCGTATTCGGGTTTGCCGGTGCCGTCCATGATGCCCTTGATGTCGCGGAACTGGCGCCGCACCTCGACCACCACGGCGCCGGCGGCGCGCCCCACCGCTTCCATCGCCATGGCGCCGAACAGGTAGGGAATCAGGCCGCCGATGAACAGGCCGACGATCACCATCGGGTTCGACAGGTCGAACGAGACCTGCTTGCCGACCGATTCGAGGGCGTGGGTGTAGTCGGCGAACAGCACCAGCGCGGCCAGACCGGCCGAACCGATGGCGTAGCCCTTGGTGACGGCCTTGGTGGTGTTGCCGACCGCGTCCAGCGGGTCGGTAATGGCGCGCACCGATTCGGGCATGCCCGACATTTCGGCGATGCCGCCGGCGTTATCGGTAATCGGGCCGTAGGCGTCGAGCGCGACCACGATGCCGGCCATCGACAGCATGGAGGTGGCGGCAATCGCGATGCCGTACAACTGCCCCATCTGGTACGAGGCAAGGATGGCGGCGCACACCGCCAGCACCGGGTAGGCGGTCGACTTCATCGATACGCCCAGGCCGGCGATGATGTTGGTGCCGTGGCCGGTGGTGGACGCTTCGGCGATGTGCTTGACCGGTTTGAAGTCGGTGCCGGTGTAGTACTCGGTGATGTAGACCATCAGGCCGGTCAGGACGATGCCGACCAGCGCACAGCCCATCATTTTCATGCGCATGGCGTCATCGCCCCAGACCATCCAGGTCACGCCGGCAAAGCCGATCAGCGACAGGCCGGCGGCCCACCACAGGCCCGTGTACAGGGCCGACATGATTTTCTTGCCCGGTTTGGCCTTGACCAGCGAGCAGCCGACGATCGATCCGATGATCGACACCGCCCCCAGCAACAGCGGATAGATGACCGCTTCGCCGCCCGGCGTGGCCATCATCAGCGCGCCGAGCAGCATGGTGGCGATCAGGGTGACGACATAGGTTTCGAACAGGTCGGCGGCCATGCCGGCGCAGTCGCCGACGTTGTCGCCCACGTTGTCGGCGATCACGGCCGGGTTGCGCGGATCGTCTTCGGGAATGCCGGCTTCGACCTTGCCGACCAGGTCGGCGCCGACGTCGGCGCCCTTGGTGAAGATGCCGCCGCCAAGGCGGGCGAAAATGGAAATGAGCGAGGCGCCAAAGGCCAGCCCGATGAGCGGCTTGATGACGTCATGCTGGGTGGCGCTGCCGCCGGCGGCCTGGGCGGTGAGCATCCAGTAGAACAGGGTCACGCCGAGCAGGCCCAGGCCGACCACCAGCATGCCGGTGATGGCGCCGCCCTTGAAGGCGACGTCGAGCGCTTCGTTCATGCCTTTTGTGGCGGCCTGCGCGGTGCGCACATTGGCGCGCACCGACACGTTCATGCCGATGAAGCCGCAAGCGCCGGAGAGCACCGCGCCGATCAGGAAGCCGATCGCGGTATTCATGTCGAGCAGCACGCCGATGGCGATGAGCAGCACCACGCCGACCATGGCGATGGTGCGGTACTGGCGCCCGAGGTAGGCGGCGGCGCCTTCCTGGATGGCCTGGGCGATGCCCTGCATGCGGGCGTTGCCCGGGTCCTGGCGCAGAATCCAGCTGCGCGTCACCAATCCATAAATCACGGCAATGACGCCGCACACAACTGCAAAGACAAGAAATCTTGCTGTCATATCGTCCCCTCGCTTTTTTATCAAGTAACACAACAACACATTCGAAAGACCGCTCCAACAACAGAGTGAAAGAGATGGGCCAACCTCACTGCGTACTGCAAAACGTTGAATCTAAAAAAATCCGGGAACGCCGGCCGCGCGCTGGCGGCCAGTCAGGGCAAACTGCAATGATTGCCGCAGGGCGCGGCCATCAAAAAAGCGGACCGAAGTCCGCTCTTGTGTTCTCGCTACATTTATTCCGACAGTGCCGCGAACGCCGCCTCGCGGATTTGTTCCACAGGGCCGATGCCGGAGATGCGGCGGTACTTCGGCGCGCCGGGCAAGCCCGATTGCGCCCACTGGTTGTAGTAACCCAGCAGCACTTCGGTCTGGTTATGGTAGACCGACAGGCGCTGCTTGACGATCTCTTCCTTGTCGTCGTCGCGCTGGATCAGCGCCTCGCCGGTGATATCGTCCACGTTATCCACTTTTGGCGGATTGTTCGTGATGTGGTACACGCGCCCCGAACCCGGATGGGAACGGCGCCCGCTCATGCGCTCGACGATGAATTCGTCGGGCACGTTAATTTCGAGTACATAATCGACGTTGATGCCGGCGTCTTTCATGGCGTCGGCCTGCGCGATGGTGCGCGGAAAACCGTCGAACAGGTAACCGTTCTGGCAGTCGGATTCCTTGAGGCGATTCTTGACCAGGCCGATCATGATGTCATCCGACACCAAACCGCCCGCATCCATCACTTTTTTAGCCGCAATGCCCAGCTCGGTGCCGGCCTTGATCGCGGCCCGCAGCATGTCGCCGGTCGAGATTTGCGGGATATTGTATTTTTCCTTGATGAAGTTAGCTTGGGTGCCTTTGCCGGCTCCAGGAGCTCCTAACAGAATCAGACGCATGAACATTCCTAAAACAGATTTTAAAATTGGTGGCGATGCATACTTGACTACCTTGGTACGAAACTTACCACAAAAGTGCCGGAAAACGCCAATCCGAGGGCGTATTCGCCATTTTTTTGCTTGATCTGGCGCAAGCTATGCGTCGGTTACGGATGAGAACCGAACGCATGCTGCGCTGTAGCAAAGCTAACTCGCATAATGCAGGCGCACCCGTTCAAGATCATCAGGCGTGTCGACGCCCGCCGCCGGAGCGCTGCTGGTGACATGCACGGCGATGGGGAAACCATGCCACAGCACGCGCAACTGCTCGAGTGCTTCGACCGCTTCGAGCGGCGCCGGTTCCAGGGTTGGATAGATTTGCAGGAAAGCACTCGTGTACGCGTACAGGCCGATATGGCGCAGCGCAACATAGGCCGCCGGCAGACTGTCCTTCGACTGCGCAAAGCCGTCGCGGTGCCACGGAATGGTGGCGCGCGAAAAATACATGGCGCGGCCAAGCTTGTCGAGCACCACCTTGACCACGTTCGGATTGAAGGCGTCGGCGGCCTCGTGCAGCGGATGGGCGCAGGTGGCCATTGGCACGCCAGGCCCGACCAGGGCGGCGCTGGCGGCCAGCAAGGCCGGGTCGATCAGCGGCTCGTCGCCTTGCAGGTTGACCACCACCGCGTCCGGCGCCAGGTCCAGGGTGCGCGCCACTTCGGCGATGCGGTCGGTGCCGGACGGATGGTCGGCTTCGGTCATGCACACTTCCACCCCGTGCTGGCGGCAGGCGCTAGCGATGGCCTCATGGTCGGTGGCCACGATGATGCGTTCGGCGCCGGAGGCGGCCGCGCGTTCGGCCACGCGCACCACCATCGGTTTGCCGCCCAGGTCGGCCAGCGGTTTGTCCGGCAGCCGGGTCGACGCCATGCGCGCCGGGATGATGACGATGAAGCCCATCGCTTACAGCGCTTCGATCTTGCGCGCCTGGTCGGCCCACATGATCGGAATGCCGTCGCGGACCGGAAACGCCAGGCGGTCGCCGCGGCAGATCAGTTCCTGGGCCTTTTTGTCCAGTTCGAGCGGGCCTTTGCATACAGGGCAGACCAGGATATCAAGCAGTCGAGCATCCACGACATTTCTCCACAATTTGTTGGGCCAGCGCGGCGTCTAACTGCGCCGTCACCGGTACGACCCACAGTCTCGGGTCATTTTTGAGATTTTCAATTTGCGCACATTTTACTGCATCCTTCTCGGTGATCAGGATGATGTCCGCATCGACAGCCGCAAAAGGCTGGTCCAGGAAATCGTGATGGTCCGGCAGCGGCAGTTCACGCACCTCCAGGCCGGCGCCGCGCAGCAAGGTAAAGAAGCGCTGCGGATTGCCGATGCCGCAGGCGGCAACGATACGCTGGCCGCGCAGGCTGGCCAGCGCCACCTGATGGCCCGGACGCGCCAGGGGCTCGGCGAAGCCGCCGGCGAGCTGCATGCGAAACGGCATGCCACCGACCGCCTGGCGCAAGGCGGGCGTGAGTTCCGGGGCATTGACGACGGTAAAATCGCGCCGGCGCGAGGGCGCCTCGCGCAAGGGACCGGCCGGCAACAGCCAGCCGTTGCCGGTGCCGCGTCCGTCGAACAGCATGATTTCGATATCGCGCCGCAAGGCGTAGTGCTGCAAGCCGTCGTCGGTGAGGATCACGTCGACCTGGGGATGGGCGGCCAGCAAGGCGCGCCCGGCGGCGCCACGGTCGCGCCCCACCACCACCGGGCAGCCGGTGCGGCGCGCGATCAGGAGCGGCTCGTCGCCGACCTCGCGCGCGGTTGAATCCGGCGTGACCTGGCGCGCGGCGCTGTCGCTGCCGCCATGCCCGCGCGAGATGATGCCGGGATTGAAACCGGCCGCGCGCAAGGCTTCGGCCAGCCAGATTGTCAGCGGCGTCTTGCCGGTGCCGCCGATAAAAATATTGCCGACCACGATGACCGGCACCGGCAGCCGGGTCGACTTGAGCACGCCGGCCCGGAACAGCAGCGCGCGCAGGCCGCTGATGGCGCGAAACAGCAAGGAGAGCGGCCACAGCGCGCAAGCGAGCGGGCCGCGCCGCAGCCAGGCGCGCGTGAGGGTCGTTTCGAGGGAGGAGGAAGAGGAGGAAGACATGAGGCGGCAGGCGAATCGCTTCGCCTGCGCTGGTTTTACTTCTTCTCGCCGGTCTGGGCGGCGAACGTCAGCTTGTCGTAGCCTGCCATGCGCGCCGCTTCCATCACGTTGATGACCATCTGGTGCATCGCGAACTGGTCGGCGTTGATGACCACCACCGGGCTCTTCTCGCCGCTGGCGGCGGCCTGGCCGGCCGTGGCGGCCGCTTTCAGGTCGGACGCCAGGTTGGCGACGTTGGAAAACGACACCGGCTGGTTGTTGATCGTGTAGTTACCCTTGGCATCGACCGTGACGTTCAGTTCGAACGGCTTTTCCAACGCCTTTTCGGCGTCGGCGGTCGGCAAGGTAATCTTCAACTCGGTAAACTTGCTGTAGGTGGTCGTGACCATCAGGAAAATCAGCACCACCAGCAGCACATCGATGAAGGGGATCAGGTTGATCTCTGGATCTTCACGTTTCTGGCCGCGGCGAAAGTTCATCATTTGCGGGCACCGTGCACGATGTCGACGAACTTCACTGCCTGCAATTCCATGTCGATGATGAAGCTGTCGACCAGGGCGCGGAAATGGCGATAGGCAATCAGGGACGGCATGGCGATGGCGATACCGAAGGCGGTGTTGTACAGCGCGACCGAAATACCGTGGGCCAGCTGGGCCGGGTTGGCGCCGGTCGAATTGGTTGAGCCGAAAATCTCGATCATGCCGACCACCGTGCCGAACAGACCCATCAGCGGGGCCAGCGAGGCGATAGTGCCGATCGTGGTCAGGAAGCGTTCCAGCACGTGGGCCACGCCGCGGCCGGCTTCTTCGATCGATTCTTTCATGACGTCGCGCGGGGCGTCGACATTGCGCAGGGCGGCGGCGAGCACGGTGCCGAGCGGGGAGTTCTTTTCCAGCGAGTCGATCACATCCTTGGTGATTTTGCCGTTGTGATAGACGCGCACCACTTCATCAAGCAACTGCGGTGGCAGGATTTTGGCGCGGCGCAGATAAATAATGCGCTCGACGATCAACGCTAAAGCGACGAGAGAGGCGATCAGCAACGGCCAGATTGGCCAACCTGCAGCTTGAAGAATGGGCAGCAAAACAAACTCCTGAGTGAATGGTGATTCTTGATAAGAACGAACCCCGGCAATGTAACGTGTTTGCCTGTCACTCGGCAAGTCCACTTCTGCACACCTTCTGTGGATAAGATTGTGCGCAAGCCGGCCCAAGCAAGCTGATGTCCTTGATTTTAAAGGGAAAGTTTGCCATGCGTAAAAACTAAGCATGTGGAAAATTAAAAATTGCATCGATGTTTTGAACAAAAACTGTGGATAAGATTGTTAGCAATACCGTGGGTGGGCAGTCAAGTACCTGATTCGAAAGGAAAAATGGTTTAAGCGCAAAAATAAGGCAGGTTGGCGCGAAAATCTTCTACACACCTTTTGTGGATAAGATTGTGAGCAAAGCCGCCGATTGCGCCCCAAGTCTTTGCTTTCATTGAAGAAAATGACTTTGCACAATTATGATGCAAGTGGGGATAAGCACCCTCGCGGGCGCCCAAAACGGCCATGCGGGCGCGCGTTTGCGCCTTGGCACGGGGCGGTGGACAAGTCCACGTGTTCTGCACACCTTTTGTGGACAACATTGTGAGCAAGCCGCTTAACTCAGTACTAAGTCATTGATTTTATTGAGCAAACCGTTTGTGCTTAAAATGCAGGCAGGGTCGGCGCGGGGGCCGCGCGGTGGATAAGCCCGGCAGTTCTGCACAGCTTCTGTGGACAAGATTGTGTGCAATGTCGTTCGCAAGCACGCAAGTGCTTGATTACAAAGAGATAGCAACCCGGTGCGCAAGTTTGAGGCAGGCCGTCCCCTGTTAGTACGGAAAAACTTCCACACAATTTCTGTGGATAACTTTGTGAGCAACTCCCGACGGGATCGTCAAAGTGCTTGATTTAACAGGCTTTTCGGGCATTGCACTGAAAACCAGCAGCGCGGCTTTTTCTTTTAAAATCATCGACTTAGAAAAAACTCTTGTCGTTTTGCGCGATATGTGACATAAGCATGACCGCTCTAAAATTTTGTGGACAGATATTCCGGAACTCTTCCCATGCAAACCGATTTCGACCAAGATCCGCCGTTTTTTGCCGCGCCCGCCGCGTCGTCTGGCGCGCCGCCCGTACTGACCGTCAGCGCGCTCAACGCCCAGGTGGCGCGCCTGCTCGAGCGCTCCTTTCCACTGACCTGGATCAGCGGGGAAGTGTCCAACTTCACCAAGGCCAGTTCCGGCCACTGGTATTTCACGCTCAAGGACGACGCGGCCCAGGTGCGCGCGGTGATGTTCCGCGGCCGCGCCCAGTACGCCGGTTTCATCCCGCGCGAAGGGGACAAGGTCGAGGTGCGCGCGCTGGTGACCCTGTACGGCGCGCGCGGCGACTACCAGATCAATGTGGAGGCGATCCGGCGCGCCGGCGTGGGGGCGCTGTACGAAGCCTTCCTGCGCCTGAAAGACAAACTCGGCGCGCAAGGCCTGTTCGACCAGGAACGCAAGCGTCCCCTGCCCTTGTTCACGCGCAGTATCGGCATCGTCACCAGCCCGCAGGCGGCGGCGCTGCGCGACATCCTCTCCGCGCTCAAGCGGCGCGCGCCGCACGTGCGCATCGTGCTCTACCCGGCCCCGGTGCAGGGCCAGGGCGCGGCCGACAAGATCGCCGGCGCGATTCAAACGGCCTCGCGCCGGGCCGAGGTCGACGTGCTGCTGGTGTGCCGTGGCGGCGGCTCGATCGAAGACTTGTGGAGTTTTAACGAAGAAGTGGTCGCGCACGCGATCGCCGCTTGCAGCATGCCGGTCATCGCCGGGGTCGGCCACGAGACCGATGTCACCATCGCCGACTTTGCCGCCGACCTGCGCGCGGCCACCCCGACTGCCGCCGCCGAACTGGCCGCCACCCCGCGCGCGGACTGGATCGCGTCGCTGTCGGCCGATGCCGGCGACCTGCGCCGCGCCATGCGCCACACCCTGAACGACGCGCACCAGAGCCTGGACAACTGGCAACGCCGCCTGCTCAGCCCATCGGCGCGCATCGGGCACCAGCGCCTCGAGCTGGTGGCGCTGTCGACCGCGATGACGCACGCGGTGCGCGCGCCGCTGCAGCGCCAGGGCTATTTGCTGGCGCAACTGCGCGCGCGCTGGGCCAGCCATCGGCCCGATGTGCGCGCCCTGCGCAGCGAAATCGCCTCGCAGCAGCGCCGCTACGGCACCGCCCTGGCCAACCAGCTCGGCCAGAAGCGCGATGCGCTCGGCGCGCTGGCGTTTCAACTCGAACTGCTCAACCCGCAGCGCACGCTCGAACGCGGCTACGCTATCGTGCGCGACGCCAAAGGCGCCGTGCTGCGCTCGCCGGCGCAGATCAAGCCGGGCCAGCCGCTCACGGTGCGCCTGGCCGAGGGCAGCGCCGAGGTCGGTGTGGCCAGCGTGCAAGCCCACCTTGAATAATCGGATGCAAGGCCTTTTGCCGGCGCGAAGCAAATAAGCAACGAACGCGCATCCGAATTACAATAAGCACCGGTTCAGTATCATCGACGCTTTTCCAAACAAAAAGGACATAACATGGAACACACACTGCCGCCTCTGCCGTATGAAATGGACGCCCTGGCTCCCCACATTTCGAAAGAAACGCTGGAATACCACTACGGCAAGCATCACCAGACCTATGTGACCAACCTGAACAACCTGATCAAGGGTACCGAGTTCGCGGACCTGTCGCTCGAAGAGATCATCAAGAAATCCTCCGGCGGCGTGTTCAACAACGCAGCCCAGGTGTGGAACCACACCTTCTACTGGAACGGCATGAAGCCCAACGGTGGCGGCGCGCCAAGCGGCAAAGTGGCCGACGCGATCAACGCCAAGTGGGGTTCGTTCGACAAATTCAAGGAAGAATTCACCAAGTCGTGCCTCGGCAACTTCGGTTCCGGCTGGACCTGGCTGGTGCAAAAAGCCGATGGCGGCGTTGACATCGTCAACACCTCCAACGCCGGCTGCCCGCTGACCACCGGCGACAAGCCGCTGCTGACCTGCGACGTCTGGGAGCACGCTTACTACATCGACTACCGCAACGCCCGCGCCAAGTATGTCGAAACCTTCTGGGGCCTGGTCAACTGGGACTTCGTCGCGCAAAACGCGGCCTGAATGACCGACGCATAAATAACAGCCCGCCCATGCGGGCTGTATTTTTTTGTGGTCCGGCCACCTGCATCACTACAAGGAACAAGGATCAATCATGAAAGCACCGGACTTAGCGCCGATCGAAGAACAGCTGTTCGCCCTGTCGCTGGTGTCGATCCGCCAGTTTAACGACGAGCACCCTGACGAGAGTTTCTATGGCTTCGGCATCGACTGCATGGCCGACTCGGGGATGTTCCTGCTGTGTTTTAACAGCGAGGCGGCATTTGCCGAGACGGCAAAAGAATATATCGAGCGCTTCCAGTACAGCGCAGCCGACCTGGCCGCACTGAAAACCAATTTCGGCGATTGGAAATACCAGGATTTCAACCAGGACCAGCCGCATTGGGAAGCGGGCTGGGGCGCATATCGCGACGCCATCGAAGCCTATACTTTCGCCGACGAGACCGAGATCGAGGAAGCACACGCTTATGTCGAACAGTTAATGCGCTGCGCATGCCGCGTGTTGGTGCAGATCGAACGATCCGGCGTCTTCGAACGCACCAAAACGGACCCCGGATTCACCACAGCGGTGATGGACCATGATGAAACGCTCCAAGAAGCAACAGTTCGATTAAATAGTGTCCGCGCGGAATTTAATGACTGATTGTATTTAGGACACATGACAAGGCTTTCGTCAGTCGGTTATCGAATTTCACCGCATTATCTCAAGCATTTTTCTTAAAGAAACGAATATGTACACGGTTTACTAGTGTTGCTTTTCATGCACACAAATGTCCGCAGATCAGTCATAATGTTTGGCAATACGGCTGATTCAGCCCTTCCGAACGACCATGGCGTACCCACGCTTTTGACAGGAAAGTGACTTGAGAAGAATGGACGGTGACATGACTACCCCCCACAAAGCCTGCTTGTCGCGGACGCGTCGTTCAACCCCGGGTTTTCCTGCATTGTCCGGCCGTTCCATGGCCATGCTGGCCTTCCCCGCCGCCATGATGCTGGGCGGCGCGGTGCAGGCCCAGACGGTCAATGCGACCACCGCCGCCGTCTTCTCGAGACCAGCCATGATCGGCTTGCAAATGTCGCTCAAGGCTGGCGCCAAACAGGGCAAGGTCACGCCGGAACAGTTGAAATGCGCGCAGGGACTCGATCCGGCCAGTCTGGACGAGGTATTCAAACAATTGCTGGCCTCTAATCTCGACAGCAAGGAATTGACGCGCACCCAGTCCTTCCTGGCCAAGTCGGTCGGCAGGAAATTCGCCAAGCACGGTTATCTGGGCGTGTTCGCCGCCGCCGGCGAACCGCTGCCGGAAGCGCTGCCGCGCTTTACCGAAGATGAAATGGTGGACTTCGAACAGTTCCGCACCAGTTCGGCCGGCGAAAAACTGGTGACCAACAAAGTGCTTGAAGCCCCGGCCGCGCGGACAATACTGAACGAGCGGATCGAAAAAGTCCTGGAAACTTGCGTTCCCCAGCAGTAATTTGACAAAGTGTCATCAAAGTGTAGCAAATTGTCCCCGCCGGTCTGCAACTGCCTTTTTTTGTAGTAGCTCTTATACAATGGGCGGCTAGGAGAAAATTCATGTTTCGAGTCATGCTGGTGGAGGACGATGCGCGCCTGGCGCAATTGGTCATGGAGTACCTGGCCGGGTACGAATTTACGGTCGACCTGGTCACGCGTGGCGACGCCGCGCTCGAACGTTTCAAGGCGCTCACCCCGGATGTGGTCATTCTCGACCTGATGCTGCCCGGCCTGGACGGCATGGTGGTGTGCCGCCAGATCCGCGAACTGAGCGAAACCCCGATCCTGATCCTCACCGCGCGCGAAGATTCCTACGATGAAGTGTCGGTGCTGGAACAGGGCGCGGACGATTTCGTCAACAAGCCGGTCCAGCCGCGCGTGCTGCTGGCGCGCCTGCGCGCCCTGCTGCGGCGCGCCCAGGGCAAAACCGGCAATGCCGATCCGGCGGCGCTCGAATTCGGCGCCCTGTCGATCATCGCCAGCGACCGCGTGGTGACGTGGCGCGGCGAACATTGCCTGCTCAGCAATACCGAATACAAGCTCTTGCTGGTGTTGGCCGAATCGGCCGGGCGCGTGCTCTCGCGCGACGCCCTGCTGAAAAAAATGCGCGGCATCGAGTTCGACGGACTCGACCGCAGCATCGACAACTGCATCTCCAAGCTGCGCCGCAAGTTCGACGATGTCGATTCCGAAAAGATCAAGACCGTGTGGGGCGAAGGCTACCTGTTTTCGCCATCGGCCTGGGCTTGATGGGGCACGCGTTGCGCGCCGCCAGCGGCGGCGCGCAACGCGTGGATCAACGATAGAACATGATCTGCGACACGAATTCGACCGGTTCGTCGGACTTGTCCAGCACCACCATCACCACCGGGCGCGGCCCGAAAGCGGCCGGAATCAGCTGGCTGTGACGTCCCAGGGTGCGCTCCTCGGTCGTCACGCGCAACCTGCCCCCAATGCGCTCGATACTGCCGATCTCGATACTGAAGGAACCATCGCCGCGACTGCCGAGGAAGGCAGCCACCACCATCTGCTTGCTGAAGTCCACGCCCGGTAGCGGCCCCGGCGGATTATGTTCCTTCCACAGTGCGGCCAGCGACTGGGCATCCTTGATGACCAGCTGGCGCGCTTCGCCGATCGCCGAGAACTGCGAACGCACGACCTGGCGGAACGGCACATCCTCGGAGGCAAGGGCTTCGAACACGATCGCGGCATCGCTGCGGTCGATCACCATCATCTCCATCGCCGCCCCAGGCAGGCCGTCGCAGGCGGCGCCATTGGTCGCTTGATCGGCCTGCCGATACGCGGCCACCAGCTTGTCGCCGCTGACGCGCAGCGAGCGCAGGCCGACCTTGTGACAGGCGCCACCAGCGCCGCCGAACAGGGCAATCACCATCTCGTGGTCGAAAAAGACTTTTGGCGCCGGAGCCACGCTGACCCTGCCGGCGTGATGCTCGGCCCAGACCGTGGCAAGCGTGGCGGCATCGCGGATCACCATCTGGCGCGGCGCCGGGATGCCCGTTGCGGTGTCATTGGCCAGCAGGCTCAGTGCCATGCGACTGCCTTCCTTGGGCAGGAAAAAAACTTCCTTCATCCTCGTGCCCAGGGGATCGAAAAGCGCCGCCTGAGGGCTGTACAAGGAACTAAATAATGGAAACCCCGCAGGATCGGCGCACTCCGATGCCGAGCGCACGGGAGCCCGCTCGTCCGAACAGAATACGGCAGCGGGCGTGGCGCCATACAAGACGTGCCGGCGGTTCCTGCCAAAGCAGGAGCCGTACGTATCAGACAACACATACTTTCCGTCGATCAAGAACAAACGGTTGTGATAGTCAGCGCACGCATTGTCCCGCGCGCGCTCAATGAACGGGGTCATGTTGATGCCTGCGATGTCGGGAGGTGTCGGCGTTGGTGTTGGTGTTGGTGTTGGTGTCGGCGTTGGCGTGGGCGTTGGCGTTGGCGTTGGCGTTGGCGTTGGTGTCGGCGTGACCGCTGGTGGCGCGGAATCGCCGCCGCCACCGCACGCGGCCAGCAGCAGCAATCCAGCCAAGGGAACTGCCACATGCAAGCGCTTAGGATTAAACATGGAAACCTCTCAAGAACATGGACACGCGCGAGCTCGCAAGCTCGTGCGTGCAACACAGCCGGTCCGGCATTGCGCGCGGCCAGTGCCAACGCGCAAGGTGTGGATCAGCGCGAGTACGATATCTGCGTCACGAATTCGACCGGGGCGTCGGACTTGTCGAACACCGCGATCGCCACCGGCAGAAACGATTCCATGGCCGGAAAATTTTCGCTGTTGCGCCCCAGGGTGCTCACCACCGTGGTCACGCGCAGCTTGCCGCCAATGCGCTCGATACTGCCAATGTCGATGCTGAACCCGCCGTGCTCCGGTTGGCCGAGAAAGGACGCCACCACCATCTGCTTGCTGAAGTCCACGGTCGGATATGCCGCCGATGAGTATGTATCCTTCAACAGCGCGGCCAGGGAGGCGGCATCCTTGACGAGCACCTGGCGAGGCTCTTTCTCCAAAGGCGCCCTCCGATCGAAAGAGCGGAACGCGACCTCGTCAGGTTGGACGGATTCGAACACGACCGCGGCATCGCTACGGTCGATCACCACCATTTCCATCGGCGCGGCAGGCGCACCGGTGCAGGCTGCGCCGGGAGTGGCAGCGTCACCTTGTTGATACGCGGCCACCAGTTTCTCGCCGCTGACCCGCACCGAGCGCAGGCCGACCTTGTGGCAGGCGCCACCGGCGCCACCGAACAAGGCAATCACCATTTCATTCTTGAAAAATACTTTTGGCAACGGAGCCGGACTGGCCTTGCCGGCGTTATGTTCGGCCCATACCACGGCAAGCGTGGCGGCGTCGCGGATCACCATCTGACGGGGCGCCTGGACGCCTGATACGTTCTCCTTGGCCAGCGGACTGAGGGGCATGAGGCTACCATCCCTGGGCAGGAACAGGAATTCCTGCACGCTCATGCCATCGAGGGAGTCAGGCACGGACTTTTGCGCAAAGGTCATCAATTGAAACAAGGGACGCATCGCAGGATCGGTGCAGGTGTGGGTGAAGCGCCCGTCCGTACCCGTGCACACGACGACATCGGGCGTAGCGCCATACAGCGTATATCGGCCCAGATGCAAGGGGTTGTCCGACATGGTGCAGGTTCCCCTCGCGGCCGCGAGCACATATTTCCGGTCGAACACGACCAGACGGTTGAAATACTGGCCGCAGTCGTTTTCCCGCGCGCGCTGCACGAACGGGGCCATGTTGACGCCCGTGCCCTCAGGGGGCGTTGGCGTTGGCGTTGGCGTTGGCGTTGGCGTCGGCGTAGGGGGCGGCGTTGGTGTTGGTGTTGGCGTCGGCGTCGGCACGGGCGCCGGCGTGGAATCGCTGCCGCCACCGCAGGCGGCCAGCAACAGCAAACCCGCCGTGGGAAGAGCCAGGCGCAGGCATTTGGATCGGATCATTGACATCTCTCAAGAACACGGGCGAGCGGACTGCCACCACATGGAAATATTAATCGAAAATAAATATTACATGGGCGAATAGTAAACGCATCGTCGGCAGGCGTCCACGCAGGCACGAAGCGAACTCATGGAAAGAAACGGAAAGCGCGCGCCACGTGCAGCCGGGACACCCAAACGGGCGCCCCGGCTTGCCATGCTAAGTAAGTGCGCATAAATTCTTGTCATTTATAGCTTCCATAAGCGGCGCCTTGCTGTGTTGCCCACCGCTAGCAGTGCTCGCGCTGCGTCGCGGCGTGCGCCTTGCAAGGCATCCACTTCTGTTCGCTATAAATCACAATAATTTCTGCACACTTACTTAGCGGTACAGCGACACTTGGTCGACAAACTCGACCGGCTCATCGCTGCGCTCGAGCACCACGAATTGCACCGGGTTGGTCAGGCTGGTCGTCGTCAAGCTCCGGTTGTACCGGCCCGGTGCGGATTCGACCAGGGTCACGCGCAGCTTGCCGGCGACCCGTTCGACGCCGCCGATCGCCAGGCCGTAACTGCCGTCCGGCTTGCCGCCCAAAAAGGCGGCCACCACCATCTGCTTGCTGAAGTCGATCTCCGGCAAGGCGGCAGCCTGGATGTGCCGCTTCCACAAGGCCGCCCAGGCCTGCGCATCCTTGATCACCACTTGCTGCTTGTCGCCGTAGGTCTGCGCATCGGACTGCGCCAGCGTGCGGAACGGCACGGTTTGCGGCGAGACCTGGGTAAACGTCACCGGCGCGTCGACCCGGTCGACCACGACCAGCTGCATCGGGGTATTGATGGCGAGGGTGCAGACGGCGCCGACCGGGGCGGTTTCTTGTCCATACTCGACCACCAGCGCGCCGCCGCCGCTGCGCACGGCGCGGATGGCGAACTGGCCGCAAGCGCCGATGTTGCCGCCGAACACGGCGATGACCATCTCGGTCTCGAAATTCACCGGGCTGATGCGTGTGTCGACCGGCCCGGTCCAGACTGCGGCCAGCGTCGCGACGTCGCGGATCACTTGCTGGCGCGCGTTCTCGACACCCGAGTAATTGTTCTGCGCCAGCGAGTAGAACGGCAGCCGGATGCCATCTTTTGGAAGGAAGTGAATTTGCTCCAGCGTGGCGCCATTCGATTCGGTGTCGCCACGGCCCTGCATGCGCACCAGGTTTTGCATCAAGGGCGCCAGTGCGGGATCGGTGCAGCCGGTGGTGGGGGCTCTGCGCATGTCGTCCATGGTGAGCGAGCACAGCTTCACATCGGCCGTCGCGCCATACAGCACGTATTGCTCAGTCGTGCTGGCGCAGGTGCCTTCCGCCGCCGAGAACACGTATTTTTTGTTGGCGACAAACAGGCGGTTCGCATACTGACCGCATGCGCTTTCGCGTGCGCGCTGCACGAACGGCGCCACCGTGATACCCCCCACCACGGCATTGGGCGTCGGGTCGTTGGGGTGCGTTATCACGATGTCGGGCGTGCGCGGCGGAATGATGAGCTCGCCCGGCTTCGACTGCGGAGACTCCACCGGCGGCAGCGGCGCCGGCGTGGCGGCGGGCGCCGGATCGCTGCCGCCGCCGCAGGCGGCGAGCAGCATGGCACTGGCCAGAGGGATGGCGAAGCGCAGGTAATGTGCTTGGGTCATGGGACTGTCTCGAAAAAATCGGGCGCCTTCTCGCGCCCTCTGTTGGAAAGATTAACTAATTTAGAATATTGCCTAAATAAATAGTAACCCTTCCACCATCGTCCGTCTGTGCCCGGCATGTGGGGAAATTGTCTCGAGATGTACGTAAGTGCGCATAAATTCTTGCAATTTCTGCACACTTACTTGCGCCGCCGGCGGGGGCGAGCCGCGCCGGCTTATTCGAGCAGTGGCGCGATCGCCAGCGGCGCGATCTGCGTCACCAGCTGGCCTTTGTCGGCATGCTCGCCGAAACGGTAATTGACGACCCGGAAGCCCTCGTTGTTGTCGTCGCCAAAGGTGGCGCCATCGGCCACCGCCAGCAGGGCTACATCGCCGCTGCCGTTGCGCAGCTTGACCACCGGATCGGCGCCCCTGCGCTGATAGCTCAGGCGCACGCCGGCGCAGCGCCGCGTGCGCGCCGAGGAATCGACGTGGCGCAGGTAAATCAGCGCTTGCTCGCAGGCGGCGCGCAGGTCGCTCGTTTCGTACACGCCGTCCGAGCGCACCACGATCGAGACGCGCGCGCGGAACACGTACTGGCTCACGTTGCTGGTCAGGGCCAGGGTGGCGTTATCGTCGTAGGCTGCTTTGAGCAGGGGAAAGACGGCGCGCCCGGTCGGGTCCAGCGGCAGGCTCAGGCTGCTGGCCTTGCTGAGCAAGCTCAGTTGCAGGCCGGCGCCCAGCACGCCCTTCTCTTTCAACATCACCTGGAGATGGTTCTGCAAAAAATTCTTGGGCCTGCCGTATTTTTCGAACACCACCATCGCGCGGTAGGCGTCGCGATAGCTGAGCCAATTCCCGGCCGCTTCATCGGCCGTCGTGCTGCCTGCAGTCAACAGCAAGGCAAGCATGGCGGAAACGTTGCGGAAAAATGGCATGATCAGAATCGGTAAGCAAGTCCGGTGGACACAGTGATGTTGTTGGCGCGCTCGACCAGCGGACTGCGCCTTGCATCACCCTGCAGGCGCGCCGCGCGCACCGCGCTGCTGACCATCCAGCCCGGCGACAGCGCCAGGTTCCAGCGCGCGCTGACGGCCACGTCGCGCACCCCGCCGCCAGGCGCGTACGGCATGTTGCCGCTGTACATGGTGTCGCGCAAGCTTACCCCGAAATAACTTTCATTGTAGCTGCGATTGACCATGGTCAAGTCCGCCGCCAGCGACACGCGGTTGTGCGGCGCGAGCGCGCGCGTCACATGCTGCAAACCTACGGTCCAGCTGGCGCCATCGCGGTCGCGCCCGGAGCCTGCCAGCAAGTTATTAGTCAAACGCAAGGACGGAGTCAGATAATAGTTAACAAACAAGCCAGCCTGGAGGCGCGCACCGATGGTTTCGGTGCCGACCAGGCGGTTGCCGCCGCGTTGCCAGGTTGGCGCCATCTTCTCATTGAGCGGGGGCGGCGCCACGCTGGGATGGCTGGGCGTGCCGCCGGCCGGGGTGGCTGGCTTGTTCTGGGTGCTGGCCAGGTCGAGGCTGCCGAGCGCATCGTGGCTGCCCCCGCTGCCGCGGCGCGCCAGCACGGCCACCATCGGGCCATACTCGAGCACCGGGTTGGACGACAGATGCAAGCCCGCACTCATGCCCGAGATAAAAATCCCATTGCTCCACTGAACTTGCACAAGCGGCAAGGCGGTGACCCGGTGCTCGCCCGACCCCTGATAGCGCGGGGCCGAGACGGCGCCGAGCCCGACATACATGTCGCTGCTGCCATCCGGCATCGGATTGCTTGCGGGAGTCTGGGCCCAAGCGGCGGGAACTGCGCCGGCCAGGGCAAGGGCAAAAAGGGTTCTCATGAATGTCGCCGAAAAGATGATCAGCCGCCATTTTACGGCCTGCCGCCAACATCGCCGAAATTGCTGAGTTTTCGCCAAGGCCGCACGCGTTGCGGCGTCCCACGATGCGCCGATGGCGGGCGCCGTCGCGCGGCCCGCTGCATCGCCATCATGCTGGTACTACGAATAAAAAAAGCCCACGACACCGGAGCATCGAGGGCGAACGGAAAACCCGATGCGCATAGCTTAGATGCTAACGGTTTGCCTTTCCGCCTCGAAATGTCTGGCAATTGTCGTAAATGTGTATTCGACATCGCCCCGCCGTTCGGCCGCGCCGTTCGGCCCCGCTATTCGATCAGCGGCGCGATCGCCAGAGGCGGGCTGGGCGCGAGCACCTGGCCGGCGCCGGCGGCGTCGGCGAAGCGGTAGTTGACGACGCGGTAGGCGCCATGCTCGTCGCCGGGAAAGGCGGACCCCAGCGCCACCGGCAACAGCGCCGGCTGCCCGTTGCCGCGCACCCGCAACTGCGGCGCCGGCCCGTCGAGCGGATACACGAAGCGCACCCCGACGCAGGCGCGCACGCTGGCGCCGGTGTAGCGCTGGTAGTCGAGCGCCTGGGCGCAGGCGGCGCGCAATTCGGCGCTGTCGTACACGCCGTCGGCGCGTGGCATGATCGAGATGCGCACGCGAAAACTGACCGGCCCGGTCCCGCCGTCGATCAGCAGCGGCGCGTTCTCGTCGAACGCGACCTTGAGCACCGGAAACACCGCACGCCCGATGGGGTCGAGCGGCAGCTGCACGGTGCTGTCCTTGAGCTGCAAGCTCAACTCGATATCCTCGGGCAGCGTCCCCTTGCGCGCCGGCACCAGCTGGATCTGGTTTTGCAGATAGTTTTTCGGCCGGCCATATTTCTCGAACACGATCATGGCGCGGTAGGCATCGCGGTAACTGAGCCATTCCGCTGCGGCGGCGCGCGTGCTGGCGCTGCCGGCCGCGGACAGCAGTGCGAGCAACAAGGCGAGATGGCGTGGCGCGTTCATGATCAGAACCGGTAAGCGAGGGCGGTGGTCACGACAAAACCGTTGGGGCGCTCCACCAGCGGGCTCTTGCGCGCGTCGCCCAGCACGCGGGTTGCTTGCACGTTGTTAATGAGCAGCCAGGACGGCGTCAGCGACCAGTGCCAGCGCACCCCGGCGCTGGCGCCGTTGATGCCGGCGCCGGGCGCATACGCGCGGTTGCCGCTACGGACCGACTCGTCCGGCGTGACGCCGAAAAAACTGGTGTTGTAGCTGCGGTTGACCACGCTAACGCCGGCCGCCAGCGCCACCCGGTGATGCGGCGACGATTGCACCATCACGCGCTGGATGCCCAGGTTCCAGACGACGCCGTCGGAGCCCTTGCCGGCGCCAAGCAGGACATTGTTGGTCAGGCGCACATCGGGACTGAGATACACATTCACGAAGCCGCCCACCTGCAGGCGCGCGTCGACCACGTCCATGCCGGACAGGCGGTTGGGGCCGGCGTTGCGCGCGTTCTTGCCGGGCTGCCCCAGGGTCGGCTCCCCCTCCGGCGCCAGCGACGAGGTATTCACGATCATGGAATTGAGCGAAGCGCCGCCGAGGGCGGCCCCGTTGCCCGATTCGCTGCGCCGCGCCTGGACCGCCAGCAGCGGCCCGAATTCGAGCGAGGGCTGATCCGACAGATGGATTCCGGCATTCATACCGGAAAGGAAGACGCCATTGCTCCATTCGCCCTGCAGCACCGGCACCGCCATGCGGCGCGGGCGGCGCGCGCCGTCGTACGCCGGGGCCGACACGAAGCCGATCCCGACGTACATGTCGCGGCTGCCGTCCGGCATTGGATTGACGGCCGGGGTGCGGGCACAGGCGGGGGCGCAAGCCGCGCCGAGCAGGAAGGTCAGCAAGATTTTCATACATGGGTCCGGCCCGACGGCACGCTGGTGCGCGCCGCCGGGTAGCGGAAACAGCCCTAGAGGTAACGCGATTGGCTCGAAAACACCACCGGCTCATCCGAGCGCGGCATCTTGACCAGGTGTACCGGGTCGGTGAACGCCGTGGTACACGCAGCCGCGAAGTTCGGCCCCGGCGAATAGTTCACGCTGGCCACGTGCAGCTTGCCGCCTTCGCGGTAGACGCTCTCGATCTTGCTGTAGAAACAACCGCTGTAACCGCCCACGCCAAAGACGGCGACCACCATGTCCTTGGTGAAATCGATCAGCGGCGGCGCTTCACGGGTGGTCACCTTGCGCCAGATCATGGACATGGTGCCGGCATCCTTGATCACGTAGTTTTGCAGCCCCTGGGTGTTCGCATAGTCGCTCCGGTACACTTCGGTGAACGGTACTTCCAGGGTCGTGATCTTGACGAAGTCGACCACGGCGTTGACGCGCGGCACCACGATCATCTGCATCGGGTTGGCCACCACGGCAATGCACACCATGGCCGGATCGGGATCCTTGCGCTCGTAATAGATCACCAGGTGGTCGTCGACGGCGGCGGCGCGACGCACGCCGAAGCTGGCGCAGGCCGAGTCATTGCCGCCGAACAAAGCGATCACCATCTCGGTGCGGAAGTCGACCTTGGGCGCGGCCGGGGCCGGACTGCGGTTCGCGCTGTGCTCGGCCCACAGGGCGTCGAGCGCGGCCTGGTCGCGCACCACCACGTTGCGCGCGGTGGTGATGCCGGAGAAGCGGTCGCTGGCGATGGTCTTGAAATCCACGCTCAGTCCATTTGCCGGGAGGAATTTAACTTCTTGAGCAACATGGTCAGGTCCGATCTTGTCGACAAATCCAAAATTACCGGCCTTGGCGGCCATGATGTCGAACTGGGGCACCATGGCCGGGTCGGCGCATTGCGTTTTGGGGCCGGCGATCGTCCACGCGAGGCTGCAAATTTGCTTGCCGGAAGCCAGGTTGCTCAGTTCGACGCGGTAGCCGTTGTCGGGGCAGTCGCCCGACTGGACCGACAACACATCTTTCTTGTCGATCAGGAAGAGCGAATTGGTCCTGTTGGCGCAGGTGGCCGTCTGGGCGCGCTTGATGAACGGCTCGATCCCGATGATCGGTTCCACAAGCGGCGTCGGCGTCGGCGTCGGCGTCGGCGTTGGCGTTGGCGTTGGCGTTGGTGTCGGCGTCGGCGTTGGGGTCGGCGTTGGGGTCGGCGTTGGCGTTGGCGTCGGGGTTGGGGTTGGCGTTGGCGGCGGCGTCACGACGATATCGGGCTGGGTCTGGGATGGGGCGGGCGTGCTGTCGCCACCGCCGCCGCAACCGCCGAGCGCAATGGCGCCGGCCAGCGGGAAACAGGATAAAACGCGAATCAAAACAGACATGGCAAATCCTTTCAAGATAGTTAGCAAGGCCCGCCGGAACAGACACGACGGGCAGACCGACTGCGAGTAAGAACATAATAACGACAAGCGCGCCACAATTCCGCCAACATCTGTCCCCCATTTGTCACTTATTTGTAATACCGCGATCCGCGCCGCTCTTATACAATGCTGCGCAAGGAGAAGCGATAGCTATGGCAACAGTTCTTGAACACAGTTGTGGCGGGAAGCGCGCGTGAACCGCATCTTTTTCCGCTTCTTCGTGCTGGTGATGCTGTCGATCACGGTCGCGACGTTTGCCATCTATTTCACCATCAGCCGCCTGTTCGGCGACCCGCTCGACGACATCGCGCGGCGCCAGGCGGCGGCCCAGATTTTCCTGCTAGAACAATATATCGACAAAGCCCCCGCCAACGAGTGGCTGGTGCGCCTGAACAAGGTGCGCGAAGTGTCCGACGTCCAGCTCGACCTGGTGCCGCTGGCCAGCGTCCGTTCCTCGGTGCCGGCCAAGCAGCATGCCGCACTCGACCGCGGCGAACTGGTGCTCGACACCGCCCACAAGGCGTTTTACCGCCGCGTCGACCTGCATGGCGAAAGCTATATCGGCAGCGCCGCAGAAGTCATCCACGCGCACGAATTGCCGATCGACATAGGCCTGGCGCTGGAGATGGAAGCGGTGCGCTATGTGATCGTGGCGCTGTTCTTGCTGGTGCCGGCCGCGCTGTGGTCGCGCTCGCACTGGCTGGGGCTGCAGGCGCTCTCGCGCGTGGCCGACGAGGTCGGCGCCGGACAACTGGCGGCGCGCGCCGACTTCAAGCCGCGCGCGTCCATCTATCCGCTGGCCGAGCGCTTCAACCACATGGCCGGGCGCATCGAAGGCTTGCTCGACGCCCAGAAAAACCTGCTCCATTCCGTCTCGCACGAACTGCGCACGCCGATTGCGCGGCTGGAGTTCGCGCTCGAACTGCTGCGCTCGGCAGCGGGCGATCCGGCGCTCGAAGCGCGCATCGTGGCGATGGAAGGCGACGTCGCCGAGCTGAACGGCCTGGTCAATGAACTGCTGAGCATGATCCGGCTCGACAGCCGCCAGGCGCTGCAACAAGCGGACTTCGAGCTGGCCCCGGCGCTGCTGGGCTGCGTGGACACGCTCGACCCGCTGGCGGCGCAGCCCGAGGTCCGGCTCGACAGCGCGCTGGGCAGCATGAGCGGCGACCGCCGCCTGCTGGTGCGGGCGGTGGGCAATCTGCTCAGGAATGCGCAAAAGTACGGCAACGGCCAGATCGCCCTGTCGGCGCGCCGCACGGACGGGGTGGAAATCGTGGTGGAAGACGATGGTCCGGGCATTCCCGAAGGGGAACGCGGCAAGGTGTTCGAACCGTTCTACCGGCTCGACCGCAGCCGCGACCGCAGCACGGGCGGGTTCGGACTGGGATTGTCGATTGCGCAGAAAGCGGTGGCGCTGCATGGCGGCACCATTGCGGTGGAGCAGTCGGAGATGGGTGGCGCGCGCTTCGTGATCGCCTTGCCGGCTTGAGGGGAAGGCGTGCACGCCGTCGCTCCCGCGCCAGGGAGGCTGTCTCAAAACGCTAAAATCACCGCTAGGCGGTAGACTCTTATCCGTCATTCCCGCGCAGGCGGGAATCCCATTCCGTGGCATAGCAGCGAACTTGGATTCCCGCCTGCGCGGGAATGACGGTTCTGGAGGTGGTAGGCGTTGAACGCGTCCCTTTTGAGACAGCCTCCAGGACGGGAACGACGGCGAAGGCTTACTTCTCCTGCGGACTCAAATGGGTAATCCCATACCAGAGATGCTGCCACCAATGCTCGCGCGAGCTGACCACCTGCAGGCAGCGCATATCGATCTCGCCCTTGAACACCGGATCGGCGCATTGCTTGGTCATCAAGGCGTGGCGCTGGTTTTCGGCATTGACGATGGCAATCGCAAACCACACCACCACGCTGCACAGCACCACCACCAGGCTCCACGCCAACTGGTTGATCCAGTTGCGCTCGAACAAATCCTCCACTACCGGGCGCGAGCCGTCGTAGATTTTCAGGAGTTTTTCTTCAGGATCGCTCATTTGCCGGCAGGTTTCGCAGTTGTTTTTGCAGGGGCGGCGGCGCCCTTCTCTTTCTGCACCCTGGCCACCAGCGCGTCAAGCGTTTGCTGGACCGCCGGATACACCGTCGCCTGGACCAGGGACGGATTGGCGCCACCAATCGACGATGGCGAGGTCAGGAAACGACCGTCGATCACCAGGGTCGGCGCGCCGTCGATCTTGTAGTTGCTCATCACTTGCGACGCGCTTTTCAGCTTGGTCAGCACGCCGAAGGAGTTCCAGTATTCCATGAACTTGGCCTTGTCGACGCCCTGCTTCGGAATCCACTCGAGAATGGCGTCGTCCTTGTTCAGGCGCAGGCGCTCGATGTGGAAGGCGCGCAGCACTTTCGGATGCATTTCCTCGGCCTTGCCCATCGCCTCGAGCGTCAGGTGCAAATGCGCCTCGGGATCGTTGGGACCGCTCACCGGGAAGTGAACGCGGCGAAAGACGATATTGTCGCCCTGCTTTTTGACCCACTCGGCCAGGTGCGGTTCCAGCGCGTTGCAGGCCGGGCAGTGGTACATGAAAAATTCGATGACTTCCACTTTTTTACCGACGGTCTTGGTCGGCTGCGGGCTCGCCAGCGTGACATATTCGGCACCGTCTTTAGGATCGGCGGGCGAAGCGAACGCCGTGGTGGCAACCAGGCTGGCGACGGCCAGAGCAATACGCAGGAAACGCATAAATATCCTTCATGTTTAAGTTGAGACGACGATCGCGAGATTACCACTTTTTGCGGCAGGCCCCCGGCCAAGGTCCAGCATTTTACAATGCGTTGCAAATGCCGTCGCGGCTGGGCCGGATCACAGCGAGATCACCGTCGGTAAACGGCGCGCCTGGCCGCGCCGTTGACGCGCCAGTTCGAGTTTTTCGCACAGGATGGCGGCGCCCTGGACCAGGCGCGGCCCGGGCCGGGTCAGCAATTCGCCATCGAGCGTGAATAAATTGCCATTACGCACCGCCAACAGGGTCTTGTACGGCGCCCACATTGCCAGCCCCGCGTCCGACGGGTCGTGCGGCACGCTGGCGACCAGCGCTTCCGGATTGGCCTGCAACACCGCCTCGATCCCGACCGACGGCGCCTTGACCGCCAGCGCGGCGAAAATATTCTCGCCGCCGCACAGGGCAATCGCGTCGCTGGCCACCTGCTGGCCGTTGAGGGTGTACAGCGGCTTGTCCCAGACCTGGTAAAACACCTTGACCGGGGAGCGCTTGCCATAACGGGCGCCCAGGGCCGCGATATCGGCCTGGAACGATGCCGCCGCCGCGCGCGCCACCGTGTCGGTGCCGAGCAGCTGGCCGAAACGCAGCATGCTGTCGGCCACCTGGCCAAGGCGCGCCGGCTCGCTGTGGAACATCGGAATGCCGAGCTGGCGCAACTGCTCCAGCTGGCGCGCCGTGTTCCCGCTCTGCCAGACCACCAGCAGGTCCGGTTTGAGCGCCAGCACGCGTTCGATATCGATCTGGCTGTTGTCGCCCACCAGCGGGATCGTCCTGGCCGCCGCCGGGTAATCGCTGTAGCTCATCGCCCCGACAATGCGTGCGCCGCCACCGGCCGCGAACAGCAGCTCGGTGATGTGCGGCGCCATCGAGACGATGCGCTTTGCCGGCGCGTCCAGGACCACGCGCCGGCCGGCGTCGTCCACCACCGTGACCGGGGCGGCGCCGGCAAGGCCGGCCCACAGGGCCAGCGCGGCGACGGCGAGGCGCTGGCCCATCAGAAGTCGTAGCGCGCCGAGACCTTCACCTGGCGTCCGTCGGCCGGATAGATGCCGCTGTTGCAGCCGAAGGCATTGCTGGTGTAGCGCTTGTCGGCCAGGTTCAGGCCGGCCACGGCGAACTCCCAGGCGCCCATCTGGCGCGCATAACGCGCGTCGAAAGTGGTGGCCGACGAGATGCGCACGCCGCAGGTGTTGGCAAAGTCGGCGCCGAAGCGCTGCTTGCCGGCCCACTGGGCGCCGATGTCGGCACTATGGCCATTGCCCGGCGCCCAGGCCAGGCGCGCCGAGACCACGTTCTTCGGCACCAGCACCATCTCGCTGCCGGCGTTGCGCCCTGCGGTGAAGCGCGCCCGCACGTACTGCCAGTTGCCGCTCACGCGCCAGTCGCGCGCGATGCTGGCATGCAGGTCGACTTCCACCCCTTTGCGCTGGGTCGGATCGAGGTTGGTGTTGGCGCCGTAACCGCCGTTCGCGCTCGGGTCGTAAAAGATCTCGTTGCGCAGCTGGTGGCGGAACATGCGCGCGCTCGCGCCCAGGCTCGCGCTGCCGTAGACAAGGCCCAGTTCCAGGTCGCGCGAGGTTTGCGGCGCCAGCAAGCCGGGCGAGGAACGGTAGCCGTTTTCATCGACGTTGGCCACGCGGTAGCTGCGTCCGGCCTTGGCGTACAGGTTCACGGCCGGCATGACGTCGACACTGCCCTGCACTTCCCATGCGTTGAGGGTTTGCTTGCTGTCGTAAGGCTTGGCGAAGGCGAGCGTATCGGTCGCGTCCTTCTCGAAGCGCTCGCGGCGCGCACCCACAGCCACGCGGGCCTTGTGCTCGCCGCCGAAGGTAAGTTCATCGCGCAGGTACAGCGCCTTTGACTTTTGCGCCGCGTCCGCGTTCGAATAATCCGAATCGGTCACGCGCGTCCATTTGACCAGGTCGATGCCGGCCACCAGTTCGTTGAGCATGGCGCCCATTGGCGCCAGGTGGCGCACGCGCGGCGAGAATTGCGTCTGCACGCTCTCGTAGGTCGCCTTCGATGCCACGCGCGCGCCGTCGAGCGTGTAGAAATAGGTCGAACGGGCGGTGCGCTCGCGGCGCGACAGCTCGGCGGCCAGGTCGACGGCGCCGATGCGCTGCTCGGCAAACGCGGTCAGGCGGTCCGAGTCGAGCGCGCCGACATCGTCCGGGGTACTTTCCTCGCGCGGCGTATGGCGGAACTGCCAGGCGCTCAGGGCGCCCGGAAGCTCCGACTCCTGGCGCGCCCGGTCGTAACGCACGCCAGCGCGGCCGCCCTGGTAAGCCCACTGGGCGCCGCCGCTGAAGGTATCGAGCTCGAACGCGTTGTGGTCGCGGTAGTTGTCGGTGCGGGCGCTGCCGACCGAGGCGTCGAGCGCAAAACCGTTCCACGACTGGGCCAGCGCGGCGCGCAGGTCGCGCAGGCCGAACTGGCCCATTTCGGCGCGCAGCATGCCGCGCCGGCCGTTCGCTTGCGGGCGTTTTGTGACGATGTGGATCACGCCGCCGGTGGCGCCTTCGCCATACAGCACGCTGGCGCCGCCGCGGATGATTTCGATGCGCTCGACCGTCTCGATCGGAATCGACGACAGGGTCGCATTGTTCAATTCACTCTCGGACATGCGCACGCCGTCGAGCGTGACGACCATGTTCTGGCTGCTGTTGGTGCCGAAGCCGCGCAAGTCGAGGCTGAAATCGGGCGAACCGTCCAGGCTCTGGCGGCCGTACACGCCGCCGATCTTGCGGATGGCCTGGTTGACGTCGGCCGCGCCGGCGCGGCGGATGTCGTCTGCGCTGATGACGGTCGCGCCGATCGGAGCGAGCGCCGGATCGCTGGCGAAGCGCGCACCGGTGATGGTTACTTCAGGCAGGGCCTGGGCCGCCAGCGCGGCGCCGGAGGCAAAACACAGGGACAGGGCGGAAGCCAGCGCGAGCGGCCTGGCGGAGAGCGCGCGGCGCGGCGATACTGCAAAAATCATGATGTCGTCTTCAGAAAATGAGTCCTGGCCTGCGTCCCCGCAAGCCGGATTGCACGGACCGACGCGCGATGCGGCATCGTGTCCACCTGTTTTGGCCGGTATCCGGGCTGGCAAGGCGCTCATGGCGCGCCTGGCTTACCGTTGCGGGGGCAGCACACTGGGTGTTTCCCGTTTAACTGCCGGCGTGAAGACGCGGGCTGGCACCAAAACTGCGCCATTATAATCGGAGTCGCCATCCGGACTGCGTGGCGGCGCGCGTTGTGGCATGCTGTGCGGCGCGCCGGCCGCCCGGCAAACCCCGCATTTACCCTTTTATCGAGTCAGCGCCGGCGGCGGCGCAGGAGAACGCATGCAAGCCCGAACCCGAACCATGGCCCTCAAGGCGATGCTGCTCGCCGCTGCCGCCGTCGCCGGCGCCGAACTGTTGGCGCAGGCCGACATCAGCATCACGCCGATCCCCGAACCGGTGACCGATGTCGGGATCGGCTTCGCCCTGCCGTCGGCCGGCGCGGTGAGCGTGCCGAGCGCCCCGGACGCGTGGGGCGGACCGCGCACCGGCAGCGAGCCGACCCTGTCGGAGCGCGTGGTCGATTACCAGATCGAAGCGACGCTCGACCCGGTCGCGCACACGATCGACGGCAAGCAAAAGCTCACCTGGCGCAACCGCAGCAAGGAGACCGTGCGCAGCGTCTACCTGCACCTGTACATGAACGCCTTCAAGAGCGCGGGCAGCACCTACTTCACCGAGCAGCGCGAGGCCGGCAATGATGCCACCATCCGGCCTGGCGAGTGGGGCGATATTTCGCTGCGCAGCGTGACCCAGGGCGGGGCCAAGGTCGGCTGGTCGTTTGTTCATCCCGACAACGGCCCCGCCAGCGACCAGACCGTGGTGCGCTTCGACCTGCCGGCGCCGGTGGCGCCGGGCGCCTCCACCAGTGTCGACATCGCCTTCTTGACCCGCCTGCCGCGCGTGGTGTGCGACACCGGCTACTTCGGCAGCTTTCACCTGGTGGCCCAGTGGTTCCCCAAGATCGGCGTGCTCGAACTGCCCGGCGAACGCGGCGCCACGCGCGCGCGCTGGAACGTGCACGAGTACCATCACGAGTCCGAGTTCTACGCCGACTTCGGGCGCTACGACGTCAAGCTCACCGTGCCCAAGGGCTATACGGTGGGCGCCACGGGCGAGCTGCAAGGGGCGCCGGCCGAACGCGGCGGCATGCTGACCCACCACTACGTGCAGGGCGACGTCCACGACTTCGCCTGGACCGCCGACAAGCGCACCGCGCCGCCCCTGCGCGCTACCTGGAGCGCGCAGGGCAGCGCCCAGGTAGCGTTGACGGTGCTGTTCCCGCCCGACCGTGCGGCCAGCGCCGCGCCGGCGCTCAAGGCCGCCACCGATGCGCTGAGCTATTTTTCGAAGACCCTCGGCCCGTATCCGTACAAAACGCTGACCATCGTGATCCCGCCGTTCAACGCCGATGACGCCGGCGGCATGGAGTACCCGACCTTCATCACCGCCACCGGCCACGACAAGGTGGTGCCCGGCACGGCCGGCGCCTTCGACCTCGATTTCGTCACCATCCACGAAGTCGGCCACGGCTACTTTTACGGCATCGTCGCGTCCAACGAATTCGAGGAGCCGATGCTCGACGAAGGCCTGAACGAATACTGGGACTACCGCATGCTGCGCGAGAGCGGCCAGCAGGTGTATCCGGGCCCGCGCTGGCTCAAGGCGCTCGGCCTGGCGCCCGGTTTCAAGGGCTTCGATGTCGAACGCCACGACGCCCCGCGTCACGAACCGGCCGACCCGATCGGGCAGAACGCCCACATGCGCTTGCAGGGCATCGGCCCGGTGTACGTGCGCAGCGCCACCATGCTGCGCGACCTGGAAGAGCGCATCGGCAAGGAGGCGACCGAACGCGCCTTCAAGGAATACTACAAGCGCTGGAAGTTCCGCCATCCGAGCATCGCCGACCTGCGCGAAACGCTGGCCGAGGTAAGCGGCCAGCGCGCCGCCGTGTACGCGGCGTTCGCGCAGCAGGTGTACGCCGCAGCCAGCGTGGACGACCGCATCTCGCGCTTTTCGAGCGAGGAAGAAGTCGCCGCCAAGGCCGGCGCCGCGCGCCCGTGGCGCACCAGCGTCACCTTGCAGCGGCGCGGCGCGCCGGTGGCGCAAAGCCTGCTGGTCAAATTTGCCGACGGCAGCAGCGAGACCGTGGTGTGGGACGACCAGCAGCGCTGGCGCACCTTCAGTTGGGTCAAGCCGGCCAGGGCGGTATCGGCCGAACTCGATCCCAGGCGCCAGCACTACCTCGACACCAGCAAACTCGATGACAGCCGCACACTGGCGCCCGATGGCAGCGCCTCGCGCAGATGGACGGGCGATGTGGCGGCGTTTTTCAACATCCTCTTTTCCCTGATTGCGACCGTGTGATGAACCAGACGCCCGCCTTTTCGATGGCATCCGTACCGCGTGCGGCGCGCGCGGCGCTGCAATGGCGCCTGCTGCTGCTGTGGACCCTGTGGATGCTCGTGCCAACCCTGATCCTGGCGCTGCCGGCCTGGCACCTGCTGTCGACGCACCTCGATTATTCGGTGCACGCGCAAACACTGGCGCGCGCGCTCGACATGACCGCCATCAGCGACCTGCTGGCCATCCACGGCCGCAACCAGGTGGCGTTCACCCAGGCCGGCGCCATGGCGCTGATCGCCACCTTGCTGATTTCGCCGATGCTCACGGGGATGGCGGCGACGGCGGCGCGGGCCGACAAGGCGCCCGGCTTTGCGGCGCTCACGCGCGGCGGCGTCGACTACTACGCGCCGATGCTGCGCATGCTGGGCTGGGGCGCGCTGCCGCTGGGCGCGGCGTTCATGGTTGGCAAGACCGCCATCGAAGCGGCAGCCATGCACGCCACCAGGGTCGCCGCGAGCGGCGAAGCGGCGCTGCCGATGATGCTGGCGCAAGCACTCACGGTGCTGCTGATGGGGCTTGCCGCGGCGTCGCTCGATGCCGGCCGCGCGTTCCTGGCGTACGACCCGCGCAAACGGGCCGCCTGGTCGGCCTGGCTGGCGGGCTGCACGCTGTTGGCGCGCCATCCGCTGGCCGCGCTGGGCTCCTATATCGGCATCAGCATCGTCGGCCTCGCGCTGGCCGCCCTGCTGTCGCTGGCGCGCGCCCACACGGCGGGCGTCGATGCACTGAGCTTTGCCGGGGCGCTGCTGCTCACGCAGGCGGCGGTCGTCGTCATCGGCTGGATGCGCAGCGCGCGCCTGTTCGCCCTGATCGACCTGGCGCGCACGCGCATGGCTTGATATAGCCGCTATTCACCGGTTTTGCGGTGATTGCCCTGGCACGGCAGGCGCCGGCTGGCTAAGCGGGACCGCCGCCGTACGCTGTCGCGAATATGCGTTTCCTTGTCAATAGAATTAATTGATAAAATTGTAATCAATAAAGAGTGTATGTCTTACTTTTTGGTCGCAAGAGCCTGAAAACAACAACGGGCTACCGCCTTCGTTCAATTGGAACTTCCTGGTGAGGAACCCATTGTGCGCCGTGACAGTGACAAATCGGACAATCAATGATTTATCGCTTTCACTAACAACCTCATGTACCGTCGATGTCATCGGAATGGCCTTGCCATCCAAATACTCATCTTCATGAATGATTGCACGGACGTTTGTTCCCTTCTTTTGCTCCGCATCCGGGGCGACATACGCTTCCTGGCTTGCGCATAGCATGCCAAACTGCACTGCTCCAACAAGTTCGTCTGCAAGCGGCAGGGGATACACGATAGCCATGAAAACAATGACGGTCATGCGCTTATCCCGGCTATACAGCATCCATGTGACGCCTTTGGCCACAATCCGGAGCACGAAGAACCAGATGAGTAGCAGTGCCAGATAATAAAGTCACATCAAATTCCTCTAAAAGAGCCCCGTTTTATTTGCCTAAGAAAACGCGCCACAGAACGCCATAGCCGCGAACGCATAGTAAATCATCGGGTTGAAAACGAGTGTACACGTCCGCATATGGAGGATACACATCAACTTCCGGTGCCAATATGAACACGCGTCTCCCAAGCTATTTCGTCTCGCACGGGGGCGGCCCGTGGCCGTTCATGAAGGAACAGTACGGCGACACCTACGCCGTGCTGGAAGCGTCGCTGGTCGACATGCGGCGCCAGGTCGGCGATGTCAAGCCGGCCGCGGTGCTGGTCATTTCCGGCCACTGGGAAGAACAGGAGCTGATGCTGTCGTCCGCCGCGCAGCCGCCGATGATCTACGATTACGGCGGTTTTCCGGCCCACACCTACCAGATCAAGTATCCGGCCCCCGGTTCGCCGCAACTGGCCGCACGCGCGGCCGACTTGCTGGCCGCAGCCGGGCATGCGGTCTCGCTCGATCCGCAGCGCGGTTTTGACCACGGCACGTTTTCGATGCTGTATCCGGTGTACCCGGAGGCCGACGTGCCGGTGGTGCAACTCTCGCTCAAACACGGCTTCGATCCGCTGACGCACGTGAAGATCGGGCGCGCGCTGGCGCCGCTGCGCGACGAGGGAGTTTTGATTATCGGCAGTGGCCTGAGCTACCATAACCTGCGCCAGTTCGGGCCGGAAGGCAGGCTGGCGTCGCACCAGTTCGACGACTGGCTGCAAATGGTCCTCAAGCTGCCGCCGTCGGAGCGCACCACCGCCCTGCTGCACTGGGGCCAGGCGCCGTACGCGCGCAACGCGCACCCGCGCGAAGAACACCTGATGCCGCTGATGGTGGCGCTGGGCGCGGCCGAAGCGGAGGATGCGGCGTGCGTGTATCACGAAGATGAATTTTTCGGCCACCTGGCGGTGTCGAGTTTTCGGTTCGGGGAACCGGTTCAAGGGTAGCGGCGGGCCCGCAGGGTATTCAGGCACCGCGAGGCGGCACTTGGGCGCGAATGCGGTTTTACCGTATGGCCTGTCCTTTTCGCAAGCGGTCCAACTGCTCTACGTTATCAAGTATTTTTTTCAACTTGACAGCGCTTAGCGGATCTGACTTCCTGGCAATGGCAAATGCAGCGTGAAGATGTGCATGTGCGTCCTGCGTTTCACGGACTGCTCCTATCCACTCTCTTGTGCCGGGAAACACGCCTATCCGTCCCGACTGTCCTCCAAACTCGGTGATCCCGGGAAGCATTCCTTTCCACTCACTTCGTCTATCTGAATACGGACGTACATTGAAAGGTCCACCGTACAATTCGGCGATCGTCTTATAGTCGCCCGGGGAAGGTTCAACAACGTTTTTTACACGACGACAAGGGTTGATTTTTGCCTCACGCAATATATAATACTTATCTTCGAAGTTATATTGCATAATTGAATCTATGTCGTAATCCCCTTTTACACCGTACGGTCGCCCAAACCGGGTGCCTGCAGTTAAAGGCAGTGGTTCCAGATTCAGCATATAGTCGTTACCGGAGATGTTATAGTCGGTAGCAAACTTCTCCAAATCAATCCAGTCGGCGCACTGGCCCGCCTGAAATTCGTGCATCAATCCAAATGCGTGACCAAATTCATGCCTTACCGTAAAATTAAGATGGGCAAGATTCCTTTCTTCCAGCGCTTTCGCGGTCTTGGGTAAATTCATGGTAATTGCGTATCGCGCCGTCTCTGGCTTACCATAGGGAACAAAATCGCTCTGCTGGCCAATCAGGGACCAGCTTTCGTATCGGTATTGGCCTGCTTCATATTTGTCTTCCACACCTATCGGTGATAAGGCAATGCGAATATCACCACTGTCGACATCCGTACAGGCCCGTGGAATACCAGGGGCGCTGTACAGCGACAAAGTCAAGCGCGCATGCCCATTCCAACGGGCGGCACTTTCGGCAACTGCTATCTGCTCCGGCAAGCTGCCATTCCAGAAGCAGACATTCAGAACGCTCTTGCTCGTCCATACGTTTGCTTCTAAAAAAATCGACCTCCCGGCCAATACCCCATTAGCAGATGAGGCCGATGCCGTCATATCCTCGCTCGTGGCGTCCAATCCCTTCTTGATGAGCACCTCCAACCGATGCGCCGGACTGTCCGGCCTGATCTGATCGCTCGCTAATGCTTCCGAGAACAGTACGCACGATGCAGTTAAGAGGATATGACGGATACGCATTTTTCTTCCCCTTATGAAAAATATGTGGTATCCAACAAGTATCTATTTGGCTTTGCCGACTTCACCAATTTGTTTGGCGATTTCGTTTGCCACTTCCAACCCGTAGTTGGGATTTGCCATGCCATCGGTTTTAACCGATACACCGCACTGCGAATGCATGCTAATGGAGCCCTTGTACGGAAACTGGACGGACTGAATGAGAAATGGATCTGCGATCCTGAACGACTTGACCAGTACCCGTTTATCCGGGTATGTAATCGTCAATTTCAGATCGCGGCATGCTGAGTAATAAAAATTACTTGTTTCGATATTCCAGGGATACTTTTCAGTTTCCACAGCATCAAAAGGCGGCTTCCCTATCTCCAAGGTGATACAGCTAGTCTCCATGTTATTTTCTTCAAAGTTATAAGGAATGATTTTTCGCTTATCAGCGAGAAATCGGCTGACGTCGATAGTAACTGGCGAGGTAATAAATTTTTTGCAAGAAGCTGGGCTTTTCTCATCGGGGCTGAGACCTGCGATCCCCATCAACTGCACTAGCAGCCCGCCACCCTTGCTGATAAAATCCTTAAGATTTTCTGTCGTCTCGCTGCCGACGGACGAAACGCGGTCGGTATTCTCAGCTTTGACGATATTGACTTTTGTCGTGGTGCGGAAAGAATTTTTCGGTTCGATCCCGACCTTAAAATCCCGAGCCTCGACGGGTTCTGCGGCAATGCTATAGACCAGCAGCGGCGTTGATTTCTCGGATGATTTTGTTTCCTGCGGAGTAATTGTAATCACCGTCGTATTCAGATAGTAACTGTCAGTTATCTTATCTTTAACTAGCGCATACCCTTCCCTGGTTTCCAATTTATGATAAGTAATTTTAGGAACCGACGCGCATCCACTCAACACCATTACCAAAACAATCACAGAAAGACGTTCCATCTCATCTCCAATCGCTTCAAGTTAGGCTCTTTCTCGCTGTTTCGTCGCGAAATAGAGAATTCTTATTAAATGTGAAGTCGAACTGGATTGATCATACATTGAAAATGGATAATAAAATAGCTACGGTTGTTGTAATAAAAATACAGTTTGTCGATTGATGGCGTAGGTCTTGTAAATATGCGCTGGAATTCTTCGTTTTGGCAATTTTCAACAACCACGCTCGGCACAACGCCACGTCCGCTACGAGGCAGCCGGTTCAATGGGTGCGAAGCACATCCAAGGATCTGGTCGATAAGCCTGTGTCCACAGCGGTATCCAAATTCAGAATTGCCTGATACGACATTGCGCGAACATCGTCAGGAAGGCACAGTGGCGCGGCACCCGCGCCACTGATCTCGTCAGGTCAGAACTGGTTGCTGCCCTTGACGACCAGGCCACCCTGCGGCTCGGGCAGCGTTTGCATCAGCGTTGCGCCGCCAAGACCGGTAATCCGGACCTGCATCGGGCCGGGCGCAATCGCGCTTGGATAGACGAAGTAGTTGTATTCCTCGCGCTTGACGGCGATCCAGTTGGCGCTGCCGTTCGGACGGATTTCCAGCTTCGTGATCGGCAGGCGGTGATTGAGCACCTGGATGCCCTGCCAGTAGATGGTGCTGCCTTCCTTGTAGCGGTAGCTGACCGTTCCGGTGGTCTCGCCGGCCACCACGTTCCAGCTGATCGGCACCCGGCCCGCGCTTTTTTCGGCCACTTTGACGAAGGCTTGCTCACTCAGGTCGATGTCGCCCGGTTTGCACTCCGGGCAGCGGTCGGTGATTCTCACCGTGACCTTGCCTTTGGGGCCGGTGACGGCCACGTACTCGCCGCACGCCGCGCTGTTGGCGTAATCGGTCTGGTTCATGGCGGCGACCATCAGGTTGTCCGGGCTCGCGTCGTAGCTGCAATTACCCTCGCCCGTTGCGCCGTAAAACGTGCCTTCGCCTTTGTAGGTGGGAGACAGTGCGCCGGGTGATGGCGTCGGCGTCGGCGTTGGCGTTGGCGTCGGCGTTGGCGTTGGCGTTGGCGTTGGCGTTGGCGTTGGTGTCGGTGTCGGTGTCGGTGTCGGTGTCGGTGTCGGTGTCGGTGTTGGTGTCGGCGTTGGTGTTGGCGTCACGGCATCCGTCGCGCAAAAGCCGGCCGCCTCCATCGACGACTTGCCGGCGATGGTTTTGTTCCAATCGAGCCCGCCGGTGAAGACGATCGCGCCGCCGGACTGCTTGCCTACCGCATTCCACAGCGACGTTACCGTGCCGCGTACCGGCATCGAACCGCTCCACTGCACCGCCTCCGCATTCGGATTGAATACCTTCACGATGGCGCAGTAACCGCCTGCCCATGGATTGTTGACGACGTACGTGAGCGACACCGGCGTGGCCGCCTGGGCGGCGCCGGCGAACAAACCGGCGACGAGGGTTTGACAAATGAGGGTGGGACGCAGCATGAATCGCATGTGGACTCCATTTCGGTTGACGTAATCGGTGGCGCCAGCTCTGGCGCCCTCTAGCGACGAATTCATCAACCGGCAGTCCGGTGCTCAGGACGATCAGTCAACCATCAGCCGCTCTGAAATCGTTTGCACGATCCACGCATTAGGCTTGATAGTTGAACAAAAGTCAATTCTTTGCTGTTCGCTCAGCGGTTCTGGAAGTCGTCGAAGCGTTCGAACAGGTCTTCCAGGATGTCGTCCTGATCCATTTTCTGGCCGCTGACGGGACGCAGGCCGGGCGTCATGAAGCTGATCATTTTCTTCTTGCCGATCATGCTGATATTGCCGCCGACATAAGTGAGGAAGAAAATGGCTTTCCATCCGCGCCCTGCCTGTTTTACCGGCGCATCCGGTTTCAGATGCAGCACGATATTGAGAATATCGCCGGGAATGGTCGGAAACGGATTGCCGGCCCAGATCTTGTCGACATCGGAAAATGGCACGGTCAGGCCGCCTTCATAAGCGACGCCGTCGTCGCTGACGGTGATCACGGTGCGCTTGCCATTCATCGTCAAATGAAAAAACGCCGCTGCGAACATATAAACCGCGCAAAAAGCCATGACGGCGCCCAGGCCCATGCTGATCTGCTTGACGAAGGAGAAAATGCCGATCACCCCAACGGCGGCACCCAGCACAATGGCCCAGTAACCAAACGATTTGGAATCGGTATAAGCAATCGGAGGACGCGTTTGATTCATATAAACTCCACTAAAAATGGCGCGAAGTATAACATTTTAATGAATGACAAGTATTCCCCCGCGCCCCGCTAATAATGCAGGGCGTCTTTACATCGCCGCGTTTCACCTTTCCCTTGCATAAATACATCATTGATATATTTCTTGTAAATCCGGGGCCTGATGCCGGCGGCGCTGCGCGCTATAATCGCCGCATGCAAATACACAAGCAAGCATGCGCCGCGCTCGTCCTGTCCGTGGCGGCAGCGTTACCGACAGCCGCTGCCAGGGCCAAGCCGGTTGTCACGGCGGCCGTCGCCCCCGCCGTGCGCCCCTTCGTGCCGCGCTTTGCACGCGTCGAACAATCCGCCGAGCCGGTCTCGTTCGATGCATGCGAAAAGCCGTATTATCCCAATGACTCGGTGCGGGATAACGAAACCGGCACGGTCAACGTGTGGTTCAAGATTGCCGCGGATGGGACGATCCTGAAAAAGTCCATCGCACGCAGCAGCGGGTTCCGCAAGCTCGACAACGCGGCACTTGCCGGTTTCCTGACCTGCAAATTTCGCCCGGCGACAATCAATGGCAAGCCTGTCCGCGGTTATGGCGGGAGCCGTTTCGTCTTCTCGCTCGAATGAAGCACATTCTCGCCCTGGCGCTCTGCCTGCCCGTGTGCGCCGTTGGCGCGGAGCAGCGCGCGCTGACATCGTTTCATTGCGAATCGCGCAATTCGGCGCAGCGGCCGGGCCTGCAGGCGCATGCCATGGCCCCCCTCACCGAACTGGCCGTCAAACATGGCCTGATAAAGGCGGACCTGGCCAATGTGGATGCCATCCAAACCCTTGCACTGGTTCAGTTTAGCCGTGAACGTTTTACCGAATCGGCCGCCACGACAAAGATCGTGAGCGGCATCTGGGAGCGACAGAAGCCGTCGGTCGAATTGGCCGCGCGCATCAGGCAACAGGCCCAACGATATCATCGGCAAACCGACTGCGACGGCGCGCAAGCCTTGTACACCATCGCTCTCGGCATGGCGTCCGGGTCCGCCGGTGACCGCCATCTTGTTACCATCGGCATCATGAGCGACCTGACGAAGTTGTATCGCGTCAACAGGCAGGCGTCACTGGCCGCGCCGCTGTATCAGCGGATTGCCGCCGCGCTGGCGGCCGCGCCGGCGCTCGGCGCGCAAGAGCCCGCGTTATACCTCGATCTGAGCGAGTTGGCCTACCGCTACCGCGCTTTCGACATGGCGGAGCACTACGCGCGCACGGCGCTGCGCCATATCGACACCGGCGCGGCGGCGCACGCGGGCGCGTTGATCGGTGCGCTCAATGAACACGCCGCCGCGCTGTATGCCCTGGGGCGCCTGGACGAGGGCGACAAGCAGCGCGAGCGCGCCCGCCAGCTGGTCGCGGCCACCGGCCGCAAGCGCCAGGTGGCGGCTTTGTCGCCGCTGGAGCAAGAGGGCGGCGTGCTCGCCCTGTACCGGCGCGGCGACCTCGCGGGCGCCATCGGGAAGATGGACGAGCAGTTGCGGGCGGCGCAGGCGAAGCAAGCGAGCCTGGCGGGAGCCTTGACTCGACTTGAGAGCGCTCCCGCGCGTACGGCGGCCGATGGCGAACCGGCGCGGCAACGCGCCCTCGATGCGGCGCGCGGCGAGATGTTCGCGCAGCAAAATGCCCTCATTTTCCTGCTGATTTCATCGGGTGAGCTGTATTACAGCCAGCAAGGGCTGGACCAGGCGGAGGCGCAGTATCGCCGGGCCCTGGCATTATTGAAAGATAGAAAGTCGGACAACTCGCCCCTGGTCGGCCATGCCTCGTATGGCCTTGGCGTCCTGCTGCGCTCCAGGGGCATGCTGGCGCAAGCCGAGCAGCTCCAGCAGAGCGCGTACGCGATCGCCGAGCAGGACCTGGGCGCCGATCATCCGAACGCGGTCGAGGCACGCCTCGAACTGGCGGACCTGGCGGCCGCGCAGGGCAAGCTGGCGGAAGCGGGCGCACACTACACGGCGCTGGTGGCAATCGCCAGGCAACACGCCGGCGGCACGCGGGATGACGCCATGTTGGTCGCCAGCTTGAACAGCCTGGCGGCGCTGTATGCCCGCCAAGGCAGGAACGCCGCAGCCAGGGCCATCAAAGCGGAGCTGGCGACCTTGAACAGCGCTAAATAGGCGCAGCGCGAGAACAATGGTGGTTCAGCGCTGTTGAAACGCCTCGAAGCGGCCGAACAATTCGGCGCTGACGTCGTCGTCGTTCTGCATCTTGCCGCCCATGATGCGCAAGCCCGGGGTCATGAAGCAAAACATCCTGCGCTTGCCGACGAAGCTGATATTGCCGTACACATGCGACAACATAAAGGACCTGCGCAAGCTGCGCCCGCCCTGTTTGACCGGCACCTCCGGCCCCACGTAAAAGATAATCGACAGGCACTGCACCGGCATCTGGCCGAATTGCTCCGTCACGGTGATGTTCTCGACATCGCGGAAAGCGATAATAGTTCCATCGGCAAAACTGACGCCCTCGTCGCCGACCGTCATCGACGCCTGCTTGCCATTGCTGGCAAACTGGCAAATGCACATCACGGCGGCCCACACGCCGAGCGCCAGGAAAAAGGCCGCAAAGCCCTTCTCGCCCTGAGTGAGCGCGCGCGCCCAAGGCGATGATGATCGCGCTTGACGGCAGCAACATCCATGCAAGCTGCCTGGTGTCGGTATAGATCGTAGGGGGACGCGCTGCATGCATGGGAAGCTCCATTCGAAAGCCCTTCCGGATTTTCCGGAGAGGCGATCATTCGTCAGGTACCGCGCTTGCCGCGCGCCGAATTGGCCGCTTTTTCGGCCGCGATGGCCGCTGCCTTGGCCGCCTTGGCCGCCATCTCGGCCGCGTGCTGGGCCAGGCGCACGGCGCGCGTTTCCGGCGTTTCGAGGCTGATGCGCCCGAGCGCGCCGGTGCGGTAATCCTGCAGGAAGATGTGCGAGGCTTTTTCGAAATCGAGGTCGCCGCCCTTCTGGCGGTAGCCGCGCCGCGCCGCCACACCTTCGACCACGGCGATGCCGTCCATGCCTTCGGTCTTGAAGCCATAGCGCGCGGTCAGCAGCGCCGGATAGCGCACCAGCAGTTCGTCAGCCAAGAACACCGCCACTTCATCTTCGATGAGGGCGTTCGAGCCGATGGCGTGGCTGGCGGCCAGCATCAGGCCATCGCTGGCGAGCGCGATTTTCGGCCACAGCATGCCGGGGGTATCGACCAGGATGATGTTCTTGCCGAGGTAAAGCTTCTGCTGCATCTTGGTCACGGCCGGCTCGTCGCCCACCTTGGCCACCTTCTTTTTCAGCAGCGCGTTCATGAGCGTCGATTTACCGACGTTGGGAATACCCATGATCATGATGCGCAGCGGCTTGGTCGGCACGCCCCGGTGCGGCGCCAGCGACTGGCACAGGTCCGGGATTTTGGCCACGTCGCCCGGCTTCTTGGTGGTCATGGCGTAGGCGGTCACGCCTTCCTGGGCGTTGTAGTAGGCGTTCCAGGCGGCGGTGGCGGCCGGATCGGCCAGGTCGACCTTGTTGAGGATCTTGAGGCAGGGACGCTGGCGGAACAGGCGCAGTTCCTCGACCATGGGGTTGCAGCTCGCCTCGGGCAGGCGCGCGTCGAGCACCTCGATCACCAGATCGGTGTTCTCCATCTGTTCGGCCGCCTTCTTGCGGGCGGCGTTCATGTGGCCCGGGTACCATTGTATCGACATGCTGTGCTTTCGGAATTCTCGTTTAAGGCGCTATTTTACCGGGGGCTGGCCCGGTGCGCCGTAAATCGGGCGAATGCGGCTACTCCAGCTCGGCCAATACCTTGATATGCGCCGCCACGCTGCGCCCCAGCGCCGACAGGTTGTAGCCGCCTTCCAGGCAGCTGACGATGCGCCCTTGCGCGTACAGGCGCGCCACGGTCATCACTTCGCGCGTGATCCAGGCGTAATCGGCTTCGACCAGGCCCATGCCGCCGACGTCGTCCTCGCGGTGGGCGTCGAAGCCGGCCGAAATGAAGATCATCTCGGGCTTGAAGTCGTGCAGCGCCGGCAGCCAGTGCTCGGTGACCAGCTTGCGCACCACGTCGCCGCCGCTGCGCGCGGGCACCGGAATGTTCACGCAGGTGGCCGTTTGCGGCTCCGGCTCGGTGTACGGATAAAACGGATGCTGGAAAAAACTGGCCATCAGCACGCGCGGATCGTCGCGAAACGATTCGGCGGTGCCGTTACCGTGATGGACGTCGAAGTCGATGATCGCCACCCGCGCCAGGCCGTGCGAGTCGAGCGCGTGGCGCGCGGCGATGGCCACGTTGTTAAACAGGCAGAAGCCCATCGGCTCGGTCGGCAGCGCGTGGTGGCCGGGCGGGCGGATAGCGCAGAAGGCGTTGGAAATGCTGCCTGCGATGACCGCGTCGGTGGCGGCCAGCGCGGCGCCGGCGGCGCGCAGGGCCGCCTGGTAGCTGTGCGAACAGAGCGAGGTGTCGCCATCGAGCGGATACACATCGCCTTCGGTGGTGGGCGTATTGTCGCGCACCAGCGCGATCGCTTCCAGGGTGTGATTGCGGCCGATGGCGGGAATTTCGGCCAGCGGCGCCTCGCGCCGCTCGACCAGGCCATCGATGCGGGCCAGGATCAATTGGTCTTCGATCGCCTGCAGGCGCGCGGGCGACTCCGGATGCCATTCGCCCATGTCGTGGCGGCTGCAATCGGGGTGGCTGTAAATGGCTGTGCTCATGTGCGTGATTTCATTAGCGGCGTCATCAATGTTGCACCGGAAACGCCGTTCTCGCATAGAATCTTGGAGAAACGGGTCGTGATGACGCAGTAGTGGTGCCGAAGGCGCTAATCTACCATGCCGTGCCCCACGCCGGTGCGCACGACCACCCACCGCACACTGTAAAGATAACCGCCATGTTCAAAAAGATGCACGCCGTCGCCCGCCAGGTCAGCCAGATTGTCGTCGGCAAGGACTTGCAGGTGCGCCAGGCGCTGACCTGCCTGCTGGCCAACGGCCACCTGCTGATCGAAGACGTGCCCGGTGTCGGCAAGACCACCCTGGCGCACGCGCTGGCGATCTCGCTGGGCCTTAAATTCAACCGCGTGCAGTTCACCAGCGACCTGCTGCCGGCCGACGTGGCCGGCATTTCGGTGTACGAACGCGAAAAGAACGGCTTCGTGTTCCATCCGGGCCCGATCTTCACGCAAGTGCTGCTGGCCGACGAAATCAACCGCGCCACGCCCAAGACCCAATCGGGCCTGTTAGAGGCGATGGAAGAGCGCCAGGTGACCGCCGACGGGGTCACGCGTGCCCTGCCGGCGCCGTTTTTCGTCATCGCCACGCAAAATCCGCTGCACCAGGTGGGCACCTTCGCGCTGCCCGAGTCGCAGCTGGACCGCTTTTTGATGTGCCTTTCGCTCGGCTACCCCGACGCCGCCGCCGAACGCGCGCTGCTGATGGGCGAGGACCGCCGCAGCATGCTCAAGACCTTGCCGGCGGCCATGCAGCCGGCCGAACTGACGGTGGCGCAAAAGGCGCTGCGCGAGATCCATACCTCGGCCTCGCTGATCGACTATGTGCAGGCGCTGGCGCAGGCCTCGCGCCAGAACGGCATGTTTGCCGAAGGCTTGTCGCCGCGCGCCGCGATCGCGCTGCTGCAGGCCGCGCGCGCCTGGGCCGCCATGGAAGGGCGCGACCACGTGGTGCCGGAAGATATCCAGGCGGTGCTGGTGCCGGTGTGCGCGCACCGCCTGCGTCCCTTGAAGTCGGCGCACGGGGTGGCGCTGGCCAGCCGCGACCTGGTCCTGCAATTGCAGAAATCCGTGCCGGTGTGAGGCAATGGCCGCCTTGCTGACACGTTTCATTCCCGCTGCGGTACGCGCAAAGGCGGACACCTGGCTGTTCCAGAAGCGCGGGGTCGATCGCGGCGAAACCTTCCTGGCGCAGCGCCGCGTGTTCATCCTGCCCAGCGGCGCCGGCATGGGATTCGCCGCGCTGATCCTGACCTTGCTGATCGGTTCGATCAACTATTCGCTCGGCCTGGGCTTTGCGCTGACCTTCACCATGGGCACCTGCGCCATGGTCGACATTTTCCTGACCTATAAAAACATGGCGCACCTGCACCTGCGCCCGGGCCGCGCGCAGCCGGTGTTCGCCGGCGAAGTGGCGCAGTTCGAACTGCACGTGGTCAACCGCACCAAGCTGGACCGGTATGCGCTGTGGATCGACTTCATCGAGGCCGGCGAAGCGCGCCACGTCACCGACGTGGCGGCCGGCGCCAGCAGCGCGGTGATCCTGTCGGCGCCCAGCCTCGAACGCGGCTGGCTGGCGGCGCCGCGGATTCGCCTGTCCACCCGTTTTCCGCTCGGCCTGTTGCGCGCCTGGAGCTACTGGCAGCCGGACCTGTCCGCCCTGGTCTACCCCTTCCCCGAAGAAAACGCGCCGCCGCTGCCGATGTCGGGCGTCGAGAGCGCCGACGGCCACGGCCACGCCGGCCACGACGACTTCGCCGGCATCCGCAGCTACCAGCCGGGCGATCCGATGCGCCACATGGCTTGGCGCCAGATCGCGCGGCTCGACCCGGCCGACGGCGGCCAGTTGGTGACCAAGCATTTCGAAGGCGGCGCGATCGATGAGCTGGTGCTCGATTTTCACGCCCTGCCGTCCATCATGAACCTGGAACTGCGCCTGTCGCGCATGACGCGCTGGGTGCTCGAGGCCGAACAGCGCGCCCTGCCCTACGCGTTTCGCATCGGCGCCATCGATTTCGAGGCCTCCAGCGGCGAAGCGCACCAGGCGGCCTGCCTGCGCGCGCTGGCCCTGCACGGCCTGGGAGAGACGCCATGAGCGCGTTCAAGACCAACGCGCAGGGCGGCGCTGGCATGACCCGCCTGCTCGCCCAGCTACCGCGCGACAAGGCCGACACCCTGCTGCTGCTGGTGGCGGCGTTGATGGTGCTCTCGCCCCACGCCGGCCACCTGCCGCTGTGGGTGTCGGCCCTGTGCGGCCTGACCTTGCTGTGGCGCGCCATGGCCACCCTGCGCGGCACGCGCATGCCGTCGGCGCTGGTGCTGCTGCCGCTGTCGATGGCGGCCATGGCGGGCGTGTTCATGAGTTACAAGACCCTGTTCGGGCGCGACGCCGGCGTGGCCATGCTGGTGCTGCTGGTGGCCTTCAAGATGCTGGAAATGCACGCGCGGCGCGACCTGTTCGTGGTGATCTTCCTCTCGTTCTTCCTGGTGCTGACCAATTTCTTCTACTCGCAGAGCATTTTCACGGCCTTGATGATGGTCGCCTCGATCATTGCGCTGCTCACCGCGCAGCTGTCGTTCCAGTTCACCGGCGCGGTGCCGCCGCTGGGCCGGCGCCTGTGGATGGGCGCGCGCGTGTTCCTGCTGGCCGCGCCGCTGGCGGTGCTGCTGTTCTTCGTGTTCCCGCGCATCCAGGGGCCGCTGTGGGGCATGCCAAGCGACGCCCAGGGCGCTCGCATGGGCCTGTCGAACAGCATGGCGCCGGGGAATATGTCGAACCTGGCGCAATCGGACGATCCGGTGTTCCAGGTGCGCTTTCTCGATCCGCCGCCATCGAAGGCGCAACTGTACTGGCGCGGCGTGGTGCTGGGCGAGTTCGACGGGCGCACCTGGACCCGCGCGCGGCGCCCGCCGCGCCGCGTGGCCGACGAAATTTCGGTAAGCGTGCGCGGGCCGGCGATCCACTATCAACTGACCCTGGAGCCCTCGTCGAACAACTGGCTGTTCGCGCTCGACCTGCCGGACCGCCTGCCGGTCCTGGAAGACAATGCGGCGCAGGTGTCGAACGAGCTGGAACTGTCGGCCAGTTCCGCGCTCGACAAACGCGTGCGCTACGACATGAGTTCGCACATCGATTACAGCCTCGACGCCACCCCCGAACTGGCCGAGCGCGCGCGCTGGCTGGACCTGCCCGCCGGCTTCAACCCGCGGGCGCTGCTGGCCGGCGCCAACATCGGCCAGGCGCAGCCCGATCCCGAACAGCGCGTCCGTACGGTCCTGTCGATGTTTACCAGCCAGCCGTTTTCGTACACCCTGCAGCCGCCGCTGCTGGGGCGCGACTCGGTCGACGACTTCCTGTTCAAGACACGCGCCGGCTTTTGCGAGCACTACGCCAGCGCCTTCGTGGTGCTGATGCGCGCCGCCGGGGTGCCGGCGCGCGTGGTGATGGGCTACCAGGGCGGCGAATTCAATCCGATCGACGGCTTTTTGTCGGTGCGCCAGTCGGAAGCGCACGCCTGGGCCGAAGTCTGGATCGCCGGGCGTGGCTGGCTGCGGGTCGACCCCACCGCCGCCGTGGCGCCGGAACGGGTGCAGCGCGGCCTGTCGAGCGCGCTGCCGCAAAATCCGCCCGCTTTTGCCGGCCTGGGCGGGCTGCTCGGCTTGAGCGGCGAGCGCAGCGCCTTGCTCGAACAATTGCGCTTTCGCCTCGACGCCGTCAACAATGGCTGGAACCAGTGGGTGCTGAACTACACGCCGGAGCGCCAGAGCGGCTTTCTCGACAGCCTCAAGCTCGGCCTGGCGCACTGGCGCAACCTTGCCGTCCTGGCCGCCATCGGCGCGCTGTTGCTGCTGTGGCGCGCTGTACGGCTGCGGCGCGGGACCGACCCGGTCGATGCGCTATACTCGGCCCTGTGTCGAAAGATGAGCCAGCTTGGCATGGCGCGCGCCGCCGACGAAGGCCCCAACGCCTACGCCGCCCGGCTCGCGCAAGGCAGCCTGGCACCAGACAAGACGGCTGCCATCAAGCGCTTCCTGGCCCTCTACAGTGCCCACAAATACAGTGCCCGGCCGCCCGCTCCCGGGCTCGCCTCCACCCTGAAAAGTTTGCTGAACAACATTTAATGAAATTTACTTCTCTCTTGCTGGCACTTGCCGTGTCGGCAAGTCCCCTGAGCCAGGCTGCGCCTGCCAAAAAAACCGGCAAGAAAAGTGCCCAGTCCCAGGCCAAGGCCAAGGCCGATGCCAAGGCCAAGGGCGCGCGCAAGGCCGGCGCTTCCGTGGCCGTTCCGGCCGCCGTGGCCGCCACCGCGCTGACGGCGGCCGAGGCCGGCGACGCCGTCGTGTTTAGCGAATCGGAAGCGGTCAACGCCTTCGCCGACGAGGTGGCGCTGCGGCACGGCTTTCCGCGCGCCGAGCTCGCCGCGCTGATCGGCCAGATCCGCTACATCGATACCGCCGTCCAGCTGGTCAAGCCGGCGCCCAAGGGCAAGCCCAAGAACTGGCAGAACTACAGCCGGGTGACGATCGAGCCGATCCGCATCAAGGCCGGCGTGGCGTTCTGGAACCAGCACGCCGCCGTGCTGGCGCGCGCCCAGGCCGAGTATGGGGTACCGGCCGAAATCATCGTCGGCATCATCGGCGTGGAGACCATCTACGGGCGCCAGACGGGGCGCTTCCGCGTGCTCGACGTGCTCACCACCCTGGCCTTCGCCTATCCCGAGGCGCCCAACCGGGCCGCGCGCATGGCCTTCTTCCGAGGCGAGCTGGAAAACGCGCTGGTGCTGGCGCGCAAGTCCAATATCGAGCCGCTCTCGATGCTCGGTTCGTTTGCCGGCGCCATCGGCATGCCGCAGTTCATGCCCGGCAGCGTGCTGGCCTACGGGGTCGACTACGACAACAATGGCAGCATCGACCTGCGCGGCTCGGCGGTGGACGCGATCGGCAGCGTGGCCAGCTTCCTGGTCCAGCACGGCTGGCAGGCCAAGCAGACCGGACCGCTTGTGTATCCGGCCAGCGTGTCCGACGACCGGGCCTGGGAAAGTTTGCTCAACCAGGGCCTGGCGGCCAAGTTCCGCGCCGAGGACTTGCGCGCGGGCGGTGTCAGCACCAGCGCCGTATTGCCTGCGAACCAGCGTTTCGGCCTGATCGACCTGCCCAACGGCCCCGACCCGACCGAGTACCGGATCGCCACCGATAATTTTTTCGCTATTACGCAATACAACCGTTCTTACTTCTACGCCATGTCCGTGATCGAATTGGGCCGCGCGATCCGCCAAAACCGGCCTTGACAGCCTCTTGCCTCAGCGGAAACTTTGTAAAAGAATGTAACGACCAGAGCATGTTTTCGGGCCGCTTTTGACGCCTGCAGCCGGTCCGCGCGGGTCGTGCGTATTCCTCCGCATATCCATTCGTGCCCCATAGAAATGCCTCTTGCGTTAATATACTCAGAAACATGTTGCTAATAAGCCAGTTCTCTTTAGAATTGTGCGGCGGATGCATCTAAATTGTCTTACACTTAAGTTTTCTGGGAAAACAATTAGTTTTTCGGTGATTTTGTGAGAGAATTGCAATGCGGCTATGTTGCGATCAGACAACACAACCGACATCATTTTGTAATCTGTTATTGCTTATCGGTATTAGATTACAAAACGTTGTACAATTGTGTATATTTTTTAAAAAGTGTTACCCAAGATAAATTCGCAAGCGCACTTCGACGGTGGTTGACCAGCAGCGAGAGCTCCGCGTGTTTGACTTAGCAGCACCACTCACAATAGGAATTATTGACATCATGACAAACCAAGTCGGCATTGATATGAACAGCGATTCGGACTCCGATGATCTGCTGCAATACAACCCAAATCGTTTACTCGACACGCTGATTGAAAATCTGCGTCTCAAGAACGATGCAGCCCTGTCGCGCGCGCTGGAAGTGGCGCCGCCAGTGATCTCGAAGATCCGCCACCACCGCCTGCCGGTCGGCGCCTCCCTGCTGATCCGCATGCACGAAGTGAGCGACCTGTCGATCCGCGACCTGCGCTACTTGATGGGCGACCGCCGCAACAAGTTCCGCATCAGCGACAAGCAGTTCAAGCCAAAAGAAGGCGATCCAGCGTAATAGCGGGATCGGTCGGGCCGTGCCGCAAGGCCTACGCGGCCCGGCGCAGCCAGATAAGCCCATGCCTTGCCCTGTGGGGGGCGGCGCACGGGAAGCACAAAAAACGCCTTCCACCATGAACGAGTCCGACTCGTTCGCGGTGGAAGGCGTTTGTTTTTGTGCGGCGCGCTTGCGCCGCGCGCTTGCGCCGGGATTACGCCGGGAACACGCCGGTCGACAGGTAACGGTCGCCACGGTCGCACACGATGAACACGATGGTGGCGTTTTCCACCGTCTGCGAGATGCGCAGGGCGATCTCGCAGGCGCCGGCAGCCGAAATGCCGCAGAAAATGCCCTCTTCGGCCGCCATGCGGCGCGCCATCTGTTCGGCCGCCGCCTGGCTCACGTTCTCGACCAGGTCGACGCGCGCCTTGTCGAAGATTTTCGGCAGGTAGGCTTCGGGCCACTTGCGGATGCCGGGGATCTGCGAGCCGTCCTCGGGCTGGGCGCCGATGATCTGGACCGCCGGGTTTTGCTCTTTCAGATACTGCGACACGCCCATGATGGTGCCGGTGGTGCCCATGGCGCTGACAAAGTGCGTGACGCCGCCATTGGTGTCGCGCCAGATCTCGGGACCGGTCGACTCGTAGTGGGCGCGCGGGTTGTCAAGGTTGCCGAACTGGTCGAGGATGATGCCCTTGCCGTCGCGCTGCAACTGCTCGGCCATGTCGCGCGCGTATTCCATGCCGCCGGTCTTGGGCGTAAGGATAATCTGGGCGCCGTAGGCGGCCATGCTCTGGCGCCGCTCGATCGACAGGTACTCGGGCATCAGCAGCAGCATCTTGTAGCCGCGGATCGCCGCCGCCATCGCCAGCGCGATGCCGGTGTTGCCGCTGGTCGCTTCGATCAGGGTATCGCCCGGCTTGATCTGGCCGCGTTCTTCGGCGCGGCGCAGCATCGACATGGCGGCGCGGTCCTTGACCGAACCGGCCGGATTGTCGCCTTCCATTTTGCCGAGGATGATGTTGTTGCGCGCGGCCGCGTCGGCGCCCGGCAGGCGCACCAGGCGCACCAGCGGGGTATTGCCGATCGTATCTTCGATGGTCATGTAAGGCATGGGTTACTCTTTGCAGTTCAACAAAACATCATTCTAATCCACGATGCCCTTGTCCGTATGAGACGGGTCAGCTTGCTGTAGTTTGCCCCGGCTTACTGCTAGACTGAGGGCTGATCACCTTCCCATAGCGAACCGTCCATGAGCACCCTGCCCGCCCCCGACTTCATCCCCGACAACAGCATCCAGGAGCGCGCCCAGAGCTCGCTGAGCAAGTACGAGACGCGCCGCGACCAGATGTTTCCGGTCCTGACCGGCGCCGAGATCGCGCGCCTGCGCCGCTTCGGCAGCGAGGGGCACTGGGACGACGGGCAAGCCATTTTCGTCGCCGGCGGCGGCAATCCCGGCATGATGATCATCCTCTCGGGCAAGGTGCGCATCAGCCAGTGCGACGGCATGGGCAACAGCCACACGATCGTCGAACACGGGCCGGGCCACTTCACGGCGGACGTGGGCCAGTTGTCGGGCAGCCCGGCGCTGGTGAGCGCGCACGCGGCCGGCACGGTCGAGGCCTTGATCGTCACGCCCGAAGCGCTGCGCGCGCTGGTGGTGGCCGAGGCCGAGCTGGGCGAGCGTATCATGCGCGCACTGATCCTGCGGCGCGTGGGGCTGATCGAAGCCGGCACCAGCGCGCCGGTGCTGGTCGGCCCGGCCGGCAGCGCCGACCTGTTCCGCCTGCAGACCTTCCTGACCAGCAACGGCCATCCGCACATGGTGCTCGACCCGGCCACCAGCCCGAACGCCGAAGCGCTGATCCGCATGTACCAGCCTGGCCCCCACGAACTGCCGCTGGTGGTGTGCCCGGACGGCGTGGTGAAGAAAAATCCGAGCCTGGCCGAACTGGGGTACTGCCTCGGCATGCTGCCCGACCTCGACCCGGACAAGGTGTACGACGTGCTGGTGGTGGGCGCCGGCCCGTCCGGCCTGGCGACGGCGGTGTATGCGGCGTCGGAAGGCCTGTCGGTGCTGGTGGTGGAAAACCGCGCCTTCGGCGGCCAGGCCGGCGCCAGCGCGCGCATCGAAAACTACCTGGGATTCCCGACCGGGATTTCGGGGCGCGCGCTGGCCGGACGGGCGTTCGTGCAATCGCAAAAATTCGGCGCGCAGGTGGCCATTCCGGCCGCCGCCGACAAACTGCTGTGCGACCAGTATCCGCTGCGCCTGTCGCTGGCCGATGGCGGGCAGGTACAGGCGCGCGCGGTGGTGCTCGCTTGCGGCGCGCGCTACCGCAAGCCGGACCTGGCCGACCTGGCCGCGTACGAAGGCTGCGGCGTGTATTACTGGGCCTCGCCGCTGGAAGGACGCCAGTGCCAGGGCGAGGATGTGGTGCTGGTCGGCGGCGGCAATTCGGCCGGCCAGGCGGCCGTGTTCTTGTCAAGCCACGCCAGGACGGTGCACATGCTCATTCGCGGTGCGGGGCTGGCGGCGAGCATGTCGAGTTATCTGATCGAGCGCATTGCGGCGACGCCGAATATCGTGCTGCACACGCATACCAGCTTGACCAGGCTGGAAGGCGACGGGCAACGCTTGAGCGGCGTGCGCTGGCAGCATCGCGACGAGCAGGAAGAAAGCCACGTGGTGCGCAGCGTGTTCCTGTTCGTGGGGGCCGATCCGAATTCGGGCTGGCTGGCCGATTGCGGCGTGCAGGTCGACCAGCACGGGTTCGTAATGACCGGGACCGATGTGATGCTGGCCCGTTGCCGGGTGACGGGGCAAATGCTCAACCCGGACGGCTCGCTGCACGGGAACCTGGAGACCACGGTGCCGGGCGTGTTTGCGATCGGCGATGTGCGGGCCGGATCGACCAAGCGCGTGGCCGCCGCCGTGGGAGAAGGCGCGGCGGTGGTGGCGCAGTTGCATGCGTATCTGGCGGTGAAGTAGGCGGCGGTGGTGGCGCAGCGGCATGCATATCTGGCGGTGAAGTAAGCGCCGGTCGTTTGCGCTGCCGCCACCGTCGTTCCCGCGCGGGAACGACGGTGAAGTTTTTTACCTGAGCGGCGTCGGATACGTCGCCACGCTCACATTGCCATCCTTGTCCACCGCCTGCACCCCGAAGAAGTAGTTATCCTTCGACAGCTTGACGGTCGCCTCGGTCACATTCCCCACAAACAAAGCCCCCTGCCACTGCGCGGCGGTGGTCTCGCGCCAGACGATGCGGTAGCCGGTCAGGTCAGGCTCGCCGTTGGCCTGCCATACCAGCGACGAATCGTTCTCCAGCTTCGCGGTGCGCATCTGCACCTTCTGCGGCGCGGCCGGGGCCAGCGACAAGGTCGCCAGCGCCGCCGCATTCACCCGCGCCACTTTTGCGATGTAGTTGTAGTCGTTGAACTCGGGCAGGTCGCCATACTGCAGCGCGCCTTCCTTGCGCACGTTCTGGTGCTGGTGCGTGAAGTCTTCGTTCGGCTCCGTGAAGCGCAGCGCCGGATAACCACGCTCCAGGAACGGCATATGGTCGCCCCCGCGCAGGTAACGGTCGCGCCGCTGGATCACATTGATCGTAAACCCGGGCACGTAACGCTCCCCCACTTCCTTCACATGGCGCGCCAGCTGGCGCGAGGTGGAGTCGTTTTCGCCGCCGGTCGCCAGCAGGGCGCGATTGCTGTCGCTGTTCTCTTTGGTCGCCGGGATCGATTCGGCGAACAGGCGCACCTGCCTGTCGTCGACGCGGCCATCGTCGGCGCGCGAGCTGCCGATGATATCGTTGGTGAACATGCCTTGCAGGTTCAGGTTCTTGAGCCTGGCCTGTTCGGCCCAATGCGCCGCGCCCAGCAAGCCCTGCTCCTCGGCCGCTACCGCCATGAAGACAATGGTCGCGTCGAACTGGTGGCGCGCCATCACGCACGCCATTTCCATGACGGCGGCGGTGCCGGAAGCGTCATCGTTGGCGCCGGGCGCATCGCCGCTGGCGTCCATGATCTCGGTATTGCGCGAGTCGTAGTGGCCGCTGACGACGTAGATGCGTTCCTTCGACGCCGCCTGCGTGCCGGGCAGGGTCGCCACCACGTTGACGATCTCGGTCGGACGCGAAATGCGCGCCGACACCGGCGTGACATGGCTGTCGAAACTCACTTGCAGTCGCCCGCCGGCGGCGGCGCCGCAGCGTTCCAGCTCCATCTTGATCCAGCGCCGCGCGGCGCCGATGCCGACCGTCTCCGAGACCGTATCGGACATGGTGTGGCGCGTCTTGAAGCCGACCAGTTTGCGCACGTGCGCTTCGATGCGCTGCGACGAAATATCGGCCACGATCTTGTCGACCTGGGCCTGGTGGCGCGCAATGTCGGGGCTTGCCGGAGCGGCGGCGCAGGCAGCGCCGGCGGCGGCGAGCAGGGTGGCCAGCAGGGGTTGGGTGAACGGGACAGATGCCATGAGGGGTCCTTTGCGACAGGCGAGGTTAACAGCGCAGCGCCGTTATCATCTCACGACCCTGCACGCGCAAGGTCGTCCATACAGCGAAAAAACCACGCTCGCGCAAGCTGCGCGTCCATGAAAAAAACCCGCGGCGTTGGCGGCGGGTTTTTTGGCGAGACGCACGGCGCTTACATTTTGGCGGGCGCCGGCGCCGGCTTGGCCGCTGTTGCGGGCTTGGCGGCCGGTGCGGCCTTGCCCGCCGTCGCTGGCGCGGCGCCGGCGCCATCAAACGGCTTGCCCGCGACCTGCAAGCCGGCTTGCGAAAGCTTCACCGCGCGCTTGTCGCCCACGCCCTTGACGCGTTTGGAAAAGTCGGCCCAGTCCTTGAACTCGCCACCCTTGGTGCGTTCTTCCAGGATCAGCTTGGAGGTAGAGGGGCCGATGCCCTTCACACTGTCGAGTGCGGCTGCATCGGCCTTGTTCACGTCGACCTGGGCAAACGCCATGCTCATCGCGGCCACCAGCGTTGCAACGGCCAGCATCAATTGTCGGATCATGTTGTATCTCCTTCAGATTAGAGGGACGCAAGTGCGGCCCCAACAAGCTAACGGATGACCCGGCACAATGTTGACCGCTCCGATTGAGCGCTATCAGAACAGCAAAACGCCAATCGTGTAGGCAGACTCTGCTGTTCTACAGGCCGAACAGTTCCTCGCGCGTCACGGTCGCCGTGCCGAGCTTGCCTACGACGATGCCGCCGGCGCGGTTGGCCGTCATGATGGCGTCGGCCATCGGCATGCCGGCGCCGAGCATCGAGGCCATGGTGGCGATGACCGTGTCGCCCGCGCCGGAGACGTCGAACACTTCGCGCGCGTCGGCGTGCATGTGCAGCACCTCATGGGCGGTGTACAAACTCATGCCCTCTTCCGAGCGCGTGAGCAGCAGCGCGTCCAGGCGCAGTTCGGTGCGCAGGGCCTGGGCCTTGGCGGTGAGCTGTTCTTCGGACGACCAGCTGCCGACGATGCGGCGGAACTCCGACTTGTTCGGCGTGAGCACGGTGGCCCCGGCGTAGCGCGAAAAATCGTCGCCCTTGGGGTCGACCATGACGATCTTGCCGGCCGCGCGGCCGGCCTCGATCATGTGCGCCACGTTCACCAGGCTGCCCTTGTTGTAGTCGGACAGGATCACCACGTCGAAATCGGGCAGCAGTGCGTTGAACTGGGTGAGCTTGTCGCGCAGGACGGTGTCGGTGGGCGCGTCTTCGAAGTCGATGCGCAGCAGTTGCTGCTGGCGGCCGATCACGCGCAGCTTGATGATGGTGGAAATGGCGGCGTCGCGCTGCAGGTAGCTGTCGATGCGCGACTCGGCCAGCAGCTGCGCCACCTGCTCGCCCGCCTCGTCGGCGCCGACCACGCCCAGCAGGCCACAGTGGGCGCCGAGGGCCGCCGCATTACGCGCCACGTTGGCGGCGCCGCCCAGGCGCTCTTCGCGCTTTTCGATGCGCACGATCGGCACCGGCGCTTCGGGCGAGATGCGGCTGACGTCACCGAACCAGTAACGGTCCAGCATCACGTCGCCGACGACCAGGATGCGCACCGCGGCCAGGTTGGGCGCGGCGATGAAGGGATGGCTGTCGGCGCTGAGCAGGCGCGCCGGAGTGGCGGTGGGATTGGTCATCGTTCGGATACGCTTAATCGGTTACGTTTAATTCATGACATTGAGTTCTTCGGTGCGGCGCGGCGGGTAGGTCTCCCAGCGGCTGCATCCCGGGCACTGCCAGTAAAACTGGCGCGCCTTGAAGCCGCAATGGCTGCACTGGTAGCGCGCCAGCTTCTGGGTGTAACCGCGCACCAGGTTCTTCACCATCGACAGCTCTTCCCAGACATCGGCCGGGGCGTCCATCAGGCGCGCTTCGAGCAGTTTGTCGAGGCCGAGCAAGGTCGGATTGCGGCGCAGTTCATCGATCATCAACTGCTTGGCCGCGTCCACCCCATCGAGTTCGATGACGGCCTTGAACACCACTTCGATCAGGTCGATCGAGGATGCTTCGGCCAGGTAGGAGCGCAACAGGTTGACCCCTTCCTGCGGGCGGCCGACCTTGCGGTAGCCGTCCATCAGGCGCTGCGCGACCAGGGCCACGTGCGGCACGCTTTGCTGTTCGACGCGGCGCCAGGTCACCAGCGCGCCTTCGACATCATCCTTGACCAGTTGGGCGTCGCCGGTCAACAAGGTGGCGCGCACGTTCTTGCGGTCGGCCTGCAGGGCTTTGTCGAGCAGGGCCAGGGCGTCGTCGGTGTGCATGTGGACCAGCGCATCCTGGGCCAACTCGCAGTAGAACTGGGCGATTTCCTTCTGGCGCGCGCCGGCGCCCGACTCTTGCAGCCCGAGGGCGGCTTCGATCGCGCGCGGCCATTCTTTTTCACGCTGGTAGATTTCGAGCAGGGCGCGGCGCGCCTGGGCGCCATAGGGCGTGTCGAGCAGCAGGTTGAAGGTTTCCTCGGCGCGGTCGAGCAGGCCGGCCTTGAGGTAATCCATGCCCAGTTCGTACTGGCCGTGCGCCTTTTCATCGGCCGGCAGGTCGGCACGCGAGAGCAGGTTCTGGTGCACGCGGATGGCGCGCTCGATCTCGCCACGGCGGCGGAACAGGTTGCCGAGGGCGAAGTGCATCTCCACCGTTTCGGGATCGAGCTTGACGATGTCGATGAAAGCGTCGATGGCCTTGTCGGGCTGCTCGTTGAGCAAAAAGTTCAGGCCGCGAAAATATCCTCGCGGCAATGTGCGCGATTCGGAAAGCAGTTGCTTGATGTCAACGCGCGCGGCGATCCATCCCAGGGCGAAAAACAAGGGGATGCCAAGCAACATCCAGGTTTCTAATTCCATGCGGTTCTTTTTGTTAGTTTTTCAGATGGCTTACTGCGGGGTTACTGCCGGATTACTGCTGCGTACTGACGCTGTCCGGCTGCGGTTGGGCCACAGAGGTGCGCGCCACGGTTTGCAGGGCGACGATGGTGTTCTTGTGCTTGGACGTTTCGCGGCGGTGGCGGAACACGGTGGGCGTGACGGCCAGGATGCCGAGAGCGGCGCCGGCCACGAAAAAGCCCAGCAGCATCAGCACCAGGGGGCCGCGCAGTTCGTAATTGAGGAAAAAGTGCAGGTCGACTTCCTGCGTGTTCTTCAGGGCAAAGCCGAAAAACAGGATAAACAGAATAAATCCAACGATGGTGGATACAAATTTCATCAGCCAGGTCCAGTCTGAAAAGGTCGCAAGTGTCGCATATTACACCAAAACAGAGGGGGTCCGGGGCAGGCTGCCAACTCCTGCGACGTCCCGCTGCGGGACGAAAAAAAACGGCATCCAAGGATGCCGTTCTTCTGTGTCGACAAACGACTCAGTCTTCAATAATCGGCTGCCCGACCATCGCATCTACCCGTTCGCGCAATTGCTTGCCCGGCTTGAAGTGCGGTACCCGTTTTTCGGGCACCATCACCTTGTCGCCGGACTTGGGATTGCGTCCGATGCGCGGCGGCCGGCTGTTCAGGGCAAAACTACCAAAACCACGGATCTCGATGCGCTGGCCAGTCGCCAAAGCGTTGGTCATGGCATCGAGAATGGTCTTGACAGCGTACTCCGCATCCTTGGCCACCAGCTGAGAATAGCGCTCAGCCAGGCGGTTAATCAACTCGGACTTCGTCATCTGTCGATTCCGAGTGTCTTAGTTCTTGTTGTCGAACTTAGCTTTCAACAGTGCGCCCAGGCTGGTGGTGCCCGATGCTGCATTGTTGTCGGAGGTCGAAGCAATTTTCTGCATCGCTTCCTGAGTGTCGACATTGTCTTTCGCTTTGATCGACAGCTGGATGCTGCGCGCTTTGCGGTCAATGTTGATCACCAGTGCTTCAACCGAATCGCCAACCTTCAGGTGGGTACCGGCATCTTCAACGCGGTCGCGCGAGATTTCGGAAGCACGCAGGTAGCCTTCAACTTCTTCGGACAACTGGATCACAGCGCCCTTAGGCTCGACCGACTTGACCGTACCCGTTACCAGGGAGCCTTTGTCGTTCATTGCAGCGAAGTTGTTGAATGGGTCGCCTTCGAGTTGCTTGACACCCAGGGAAACGCGCTCGCGCTCGACGTCGATTGCCAACACGATGGCTTCCAGTTCGTCGCCCTTTTTGAAACGACGGACAGCTTCTTCGCCGGTTTCGGTCCAGGACAGGTCGGACAGGTGCACCAGACCATCGATGTTGCCGGCCAGGCCGATGAACACGCCGAAGTCGGTGATCGACTTGATCGCGCCGCGGACTTTGTCGCCCTTTTTATGGGTAACGCCGAAGTCATCCCAAGGATTGGCTTTGCACTGCTTCATGCCCAGCGAAATACGGCGACGCTCTTCGTCGATCTCGAGAACCATGACTTCCACTTCGTCGCCCAGCTGGACAACTTTGTTTGGCGCCACGTTCTTGTTGGTCCAGTCCATTTCGGAAACGTGGACCAGACCTTCGATACCCTGCTCGACTTCCACGAACGCGCCGTAGTCGGTGAGGTTCGTTACTTTGCCGAACAGACGGGTGCTTTGTGGGTAACGACGGGACAGACCGGTCCAAGGATCGTCGCCCAGTTGCTTCACGCCCAGCGAAACACGGTTCTTTTCCTGATCGTACTTCAGGACTTTGGCGGTGATTTCCTGGCCAACGGTCAGCACTTCCGACGGGTGACGCACACGACGCCATGCCAGGTCGGTGATGTGCAGCAGGCCATCGATACCGCCCAGATCCACGAACGCGCCGTAGTCGGTGATATTTTTGACGACGCCGGTAACCACGGTGCCTTCTTTCAGCGTTTCCATCAGTTTCTGACGCTCTTCGCCCATCGATGCTTCGATGACGGCGCGGCGGGACAGAACCACGTTGTTACGCTTACGGTCGAGCTTGATGACCTTGAATTCCAGGGTCTTGCCTTCGAACGGGGTGGTGTCCTTGACAGGACGGGTGTCGACCAGCGAACCCGGCAGGAACGCGCGGATGCCGTTGGTCAGAACGGTCAGGCCGCCCTTGACTTTGCCATTGACGGTACCGACGACGATCTCGCCCGATTCCATGGCTTTTTCCAGTGCCAGCCACGACGCCAGGCGTTTTGCCTTGTCGCGCGAGAGGATGGTGTCGCCGAAGCCGTTTTCCAGCGACTCAATCGCTACGGAAACGAAATCGCCGACTTGAACTTCCAGTTCGCCCTGGTCGTTCTTGAATTCTTCGATAGGAATGAAAGCTTCGGATTTGAGGCCAGCGTTGACGATCACGAAATTGTGGTCGAGACGCACGACTTCAGCGGAAATAACTTCGCCGGAGCGCATATCTTGGCGCGACAACGATTCCTCGAAGAGCGCTGCAAAACTTTCCATACCGGTTGCTTCAGTTGTTGCTGTTGACATAGTTTGTACACGAGTTAGCCAGCAGAGATCGCACCATGCGACTTAAACTGGGTTATAGGTTGATTCAACGCCTGCAATGGCACTATTGCAATTGCAAGCACCCATTGCTACTTCAGACTACGACTGCTTAGCGTGCGCATACCATTTCAGCACTTCCTCGACCGCTTCGTCAGCGGTCATATTCGAGGTGTCGAGCAGGTGCGCCCCTTCTGCCGGCATCAATGGCGCGATGGCCCGGTAAGTATCACGGTCGTCGCGCGCCTTCAAATCGGACAGGAGGTCTTCTATATTAGCAGAAAACCCCTTGTCAATCAATTGCTTATATCGGCGTTGCGCGCGCGCCTCGGTACTGGCGGTGAGAAACACCTTCAGTTGCGCGTGCGGAAAGATTACCGTGCCCATGTCGCGGCCATCGGCGACCAGCCCCGGGGCCCGGCGAAAGCCCAGTTGCAGGGCGAACAAAGCCTGGCGCACGGCGGGCAGCGCCGCGATCTTCGACGCCATGTTGCCGACCTCTTCCGCGCGGATGAGTTGGGTGACATGTTCGTTCGCCAGCAGGATTTCGCCGCCGCTGAAGCTGGCGGGGAGGTGTTCGGCCAGCTTGGCGAGGGCGTGTTCGTCATTGACCGCCGTCCCCTTGCGCAAGGCCATCAGTGCGGTGAGGCGGTACAAGGCGCCGGAATCGAGGTAATGGAAGCCGAGTCGATCGGCCACCTTGTGGGCGACGGTGCCCTTGCCGGAAGCGGTGGGGCCATCGATGGCGATGACGGGAATATGCGAATGTGGCATGGGACGGTGTCCTGGTGAAATCACTATAAAACGTACAAAAACAACAACTTACTTAACCGGGGTCTGACCTCAATTAAGAAATATTTCGAATCAGAGGTCAGACCCCGGTGAACGTCCGACCCCGATTAGGACATGTTCCGAGTCGGAGCGCTGCCCCCTGCTTAACCGGGGTCTGACTCAATTAAGAAATATTTCGAATCAGAGGTCAGACCCCGGTGAACGTCTCGGTTGTGCAACTAAATCAGATTCTCGTGGGCGATGCCGGCGAAGGCGTCGAAGTAGTCGGGGAAGGTCTTGGCGACGCACTTGGGGTCGTTGATGCGCATCGTGTTGCCGCGCCGCGCTTTGCCGTCCAGGCTTGCCAGAGAGAAACACATCGCCATCCGGTGGTCGTCATACGTGTCGATCGTCGCCGCGCTCAGCTCGCCCTCGGGCGGCGTCACGGAGATGAAATCCGGCCCTTCCACGACAATCGCACCGAGCTTGCGCAATTCGGTCGCCATCGCGGCCAGCCGGTCGGTCTCTTTCACGCGCCAGCTGGCGATGTTGCGCAAGGTCGTGGTGCCGTCGGCGTACAGGGCGGCCACCGCAATCGTCATCGCCGCGTCTGGAATGTGGTTGAAGTCGGCGTCGATGGCTTTCAGTACGCCGTTCGAGCGCGCTTCGATCCAGTTGTCGCCGCGCGTGATCGTCGCGCCCATCTGCTCGAGCGCTTCGGCAAAGCGCACGTCGCCCTGGATGCTGTCGCGCCCTACTCCCTCAACCCGGATCGGACCGCCCCCAATCGCGCCCGCCGCCAAAAAGTACGAGGCCGACGAGGCATCGCCTTCCACATGAATCGTGCCCGGACTGGTGTAGCGCTGCCCCGGCTGCACGGTAAACGATTGCCAGCCATCCTGCTCCACCGTCACGCCGAAGCGCCGCATCAGGTTCAGGGTAATCTCGATATATGGCTTGGAGATCAGTTCTCCGACCACGTCGATCGTCACCGGCTGCTCGCGCGCCATCAGCGGCGCGGCCATCAGCAAGGCGGTCAGGAACTGGCTCGATACGTTGCCGCGGACCGACAGGCGCTGCGCGTGGATATGCCCGCGCCGGATACGCAGCGGCGGAAAACCTTCCACGCCGGTGTATTCGATCTGCGCGCCGATGGCATTCAATGCGTCGACCAGGTCGCCGATCGGACGCTCGTGCATGCGCGTGACGCCGTGCAGCGTGTAGTCGCCGCCAATGACGGCCAGCGCCGCCGTCAGCGGGCGGATCGCGGTGCCGGCGTTACCCATGAACAGATCGGCTTCGTGCACCGGCAAAGCGCCGCCGCCGCCATGCACGATGTGGGTGTGCTCGTCGACCTGGTCCCATTTCAGGCCCAGCGAGCGCAGCGCGCCCAGCATGACCAGGGTGTCGTCCGATGCTAGCAGGTCGATGATGGTGGTGCTGCCTTCGGCCAGCGCGGCCAGCAGCAAGGTGCGGTTGGAAATGCTCTTGGACCCCGGCAGCCTCACCACGCCCTCGACGTGCATGACGGGCTTGAGATCGATATGGTGCGGGTACTGCTTCTGCTGGGTCATGCTGGGGTTCCTTGAGATACTGGGTTTATTCCGGACTGCTGCCTGGCGCCGGCGGCGCTTCGGCCGTTTCGATCGCTTCGATCCAGCGGCAGCGCGCGCGCTGGGCGTTGGCGTAGACCGCTTCGAGCGCCGCGCCGTCGCCGCTGGCGAGCATGGCGCGCATCACTGTTAATTGTGCCAGATATGCGTCCAACTCGCCCAGAAGGGCCGATTGGTTGGCCAGCGAGATGTCGCGCCACATCTCGGGCGACGAGCCGGCGATGCGCGTGAAGTCCCGAAAGCCGCTGGCGGCGTACTGGAACAACAGGCCGGCGTGGGCCTTGCGGGCGATGTCGTCGACCAGCGCATACGCCAGCAAGTGCGGCAGGTGGCTGACCGAGGCGAACACGGTGTCGTGTTCCTGCGGCGAGAGCTTGTGGATGATGGCGCCGCACGCGCTCCACGCGGCGGCCACCCTTTCAACATCGCCGGCCGTATTTTCGGGCAGCGGCGTGAGCACGGTTTTTTTGCCGTGGTACAGGTCGACGATGGCGGCATCCGGCCCGTTGGTTTCGCGCCCGGCGATCGGGTGCCCCGGCACGAACTGGCCGACCCGCCCTTTCATCACGGCGCGCGCCGCCGCCACCACGTCGGACTTGGTGCTGCCGGCGTCGGTGACGATGGTGCCCGCTTCCAGGTACGGCAGCAGCGAGGCCAGGATCGCTGCGGTCTGCGCCACCGGCGCGGCGATCAGCACCAGGTCGGCGCCCGCCATCGCATCCTGCACCGAGCCCGCCACCTGGTCGATGATGCCCAGTTCGAGCGCGCGCGCCATCGCTTGCGGCGAGCGCCCCACGCCGACCAGGGTGCTCACCACGCCGGCATGGCGCAGCGCGCGCGCGAACGAGCCGCCGATCAGTCCAACGCCGAAGATGACGACTTTATTGAACACGTCAGGCCAGCGCTTTCTTGAGGGCGGCGATGAAGATCGCGTTTTCGGCCGGCAGGCCGATCGAGATGCGCAGCCATTGCGGCAGGCCGTAGTTGCCGACCGGGCGTACGATCACGCCTTGCTTGAGCAGCGCCAGGTTCACGCGGCTGCCGGCGCCATCGTCGTCGCCCACCTTGACCAGCACGAAATTACCGAACGATGGCACGTACTGCAATCCCAGCTCGTCGAAGGCTTCGACAAACTGGGCGTAGCCGGCGGCGTTGTTCTTGGCGCCCTGCTCCAGGAACGGCTTGTCGTTCAGGGCGGCAATCGCCGCCGCCTGCGCCAGCGAATTGACGTTGAACGGTTGCCGGATGCGGTTCATCAGGTCGGTCAGGGCCGGCTGCGCAATCGCAAAACCGACGCGCAGGCCGGCCAGGCCGTAGGCTTTGGAGAAGGTGCGCGAGATCAGCAGGTTCGGGTACTTGCGCGCCCACTGGCTTGACTCGAACTGGTGCTCGGGCGCGAGGAACTCGTTGTAGGCTTCGTCCAGCACCACGACCACGTTGGCCGGCACCTTGCCCAGGAATGCCTCGATCTGCGCGGCCGCAATGAAGGTGCCGGTCGGGTTGTTCGGGTTGGCGATGAAGACCAGGCGCGTGTCGGCGTCAATCGCCGCCGCCATGGCGTCGAGGTCATGGCCGTAATCCTTGGCCGGCACCACGATGGCGCGCGCGCCCACGCCCTGGGTGGCCAGCGCGTACACGGCGAACGAGTATTGCGAGTACACCACGGCCTGGCCTTTTTGCACGAACGCGTGGGCGGCGATCTCGAGGATGTCGTTGCTGCCGTTGCCCAAGGTGATCCAGTCGGCCGGCACTTCGTAGCGCTTCGACAGCGCCGCTTTCAAATCAAAACCGTTGGCGTCGGGGTAGCGTCCCAGATCGGCCACCGCAGCGGCCATGGCTTGCTGGCTCGATGCGGGCACGCCGAACGGATTTTCGTTCGACGCCAGTTTGACGATGTTCGCTTCGTCGAGCCCGAACTCGCGCGCGACCTCCGCGATCGGTTTGCCCGCCTGGTAGGGAGCGATGGCACGGACGTATTCTGGACCGAATTGCTGGGACATGGTTTTATCTCTGTAGTTGTTTTAAGTTCTGAAAATCAAAGACTGAGCGGATATGAGCCGAGCACCTTGAAGAAGGCGGCGTTGTCGCGCAGCTCGTCGAGCGCCTTGGCCACCGCCGGATCCTGCACGTGGCCTTCGATGTCGACGTAGAAGTAGTATTCCCAGGTGCCGATGCGGGCCGGGCGCGATTCGAAACGCGTCATCGACACGCCGTTCACGGCCAAAGGCGCGAGCAGGTTGTAGACCGCGCCCGCCTTGTTCGGCACCGCCAGCACCAGCGAGGTCTGGTCGCTGCCCGAGGGGTTGGTCTGCAAATGGCCGATGACGGCGAAGCGGGTGCGGTTGTGCGGGTCGTCCTGGATATGCCCCTTGACCACGCCGAGGCGATACTGTTCGCCCGCCATTTCGCTGGCAATCGCCGCCATCGTCGCATCCTTGCTGGCCATGACGGCCGCTTCGGCGTTCGATACCACCGCGCGCCGCTCGATGCCAGGGTAGTTCTGGTTCAGCCAGACCTGGCACTGGGCCAGGGCCTGCGAGTGCGCGCACACCACCGTCACGCCGTCCATGTTGCCGGTCTTGGTCATCAGGCTGTGGTGCACGGGAATCGAGATCTCGCCGCTGATGATGGTGGTGGTGCCGAGCATCAGGTCGAGCGTGCGGTTGACCGCTCCTTCCGACGAGTTTTCGACCGGGACCACGCCGAAATCGGCGGTGCCGGCTTCGGTCGCGCGAAATACTTCGTCGATCGAGATGCATGGCAGCCCTTCGATGGCGCTGCCGAACTGCTGGAACGCGGCCTGCTCGGTGAAGGTGCCGGAAGGCCCGAGGTAGGCCACCGTGACGCGCTTTTCGAGCGAGCGGCAGGCCGACATGATCTCGCGGAAGATGGTTTGCACTTCGGCCGCCTTGAGCGGACCCGGATTGCGGTCGGCCACGCCGCGCAGCACCTGCGCTTCGCGTTCGGGGCGAAACACCGGGGCGCTGGTTTCGGCCTTGACGTGGCCGACTTCCTGCGCCAGGCGCGCTCGCTGGCTGAGTAAGGTGAGAATCTGCGCGTCGATCGCATCGATCTGTTCGCGCAATGGTTTGAGTTTGTCTGTCATGAATGCGGCATGGTTTGCGGTGAATCGGGTGTTCGCGTAGGGGAACGATCCCCTGTTGTTACGTACGGCCGGCGAACTCGTTCAGGTAATCGACCAGGGCTTGCACGCCCTCGATCGGCATCGCGTTGTAGATCGATGCGCGCATACCGCCCACGGACTTGTGGCCCTTGAGCTGCAGCAGGCCGCGCGCTTTTGCACCGGCCAGGAATTTGTCGTTGAGCGTTTCATCGCGCAGGTAGAACGGGACGTTCATGCGCGAGCGGCAGTCTTTCGCCACGCGGTTCTGGTAAAAATCGTCAATGTCCAGGGCCGCGTACAGCAGGTCGGCCTTGGCGATGTTGCGCTGCTCCATGGCGGCCACCCCGCCCTGGCGCAGCAGGTGCGCGAACACCAGGCCTGCGATGTAAATGCCGTAGGTCGGCGGCGTGTTGTACATCGAGTCGTGCGCGGCGACGATGCTCCAGTCGAAGGCGGACGGGCAAATCGGCAGCGCGTGCCCGAGCAGGTCGTCGCGCACGATGACCACCGTCAGGCCGGCCGGACCGATGTTCTTTTGCGCACCGCCGAAAATGACGCCGTATTTGCTCACGTCGATCACGCGCGACAAAATGTGCGAGGACATGTCGGCCACGATCGGCGTGTCGCCGGCCAGTTCGGGGACGAAGTTGTATTCGACCCCGTCGATGGTTTCGTTGGTGCACAGGTGCAGGTAGGCCGCGCCGGGGGTGAGCTTCCACTCGCTTTGCGGCGGCACCGTGGTAAAGCGCCCCGCCTCGCCGCTGGCGGCCACGTTGACGTGGGCGTAGCGCGCCGCTTCCTTGACCGACTTGCCGGACCAGGAACCGGTGTGCACGAAGTCGATGGTCGCCGGCGCAGATACGCGGCCAACCAGGTTCATCGGCACGATGGCGTTTTCGCCCAGGCCGCCGCCTTGCAGGAACAGGATCTTGTAGTTGGCGGGGACGTTCAGCAGCAGGCGCAGGTCGCGCACGGCCGCTTCGTAGATCGAGATGAACTCGGGGCCGCGGTGACTCATCTCCATCACCGACATGCCGCTGCCGTGCCAGTCGAGCATGTCGGTGGCGGCTTCCTGCAGCACTTCCTTGGGCAGGACGGCGGGGCCGGCGGAGAAGTTGTAGATCTGGGTCACGGAGGTCCTTGCAAGTGGGATGAACGACTATTTGGCGGTGGCTGCGGCAGCGGCTTCCTGCATGAGCTTACCCATGCGCGGCAACATGATCTTTTGACTCATCTGCATGGACTCGTTCACGATCTGCGGCGTGGCGGCGAGCATCTTGGCGCCCACCGGGCTACGGTAAAACGCGGCGATCTGCTCGATTTCGGCCACCGTAAAGCGGCTCGCGTAGAGCGGCACAACGGCTTCGACCATCTCCTCGACCAGGGCGGGCTCTTCGAACACGCGCTGGACGCGCGCGGCGACGTCCGGCACTTTCTTGGTCGCTTCGGCGATGGCCGCCTTCTTCTGCGCGGCGCTCAGGCGCGTATTGCTGTTAATGACGGCGGTCGCGTTGTCGAGAATCATTTGCGGGATGCTCGCCTTCATCTGCTCGAAGCTATCCTTGATCATCTTGCGCGTGCCCATCGATTCAAGCAGCGCACGCGTAGCCTTGTCGGTAGCCGGGTCGATCGCGGCCGTCTGGGCAAACACTGGCGCGGCCATCAGGGCCAGCGCGGTACAACAGATGGCGGTCAGTTTTTTCATGATAACTCTCCAAACGGAAACGTGGATGGTCGGATCAAGCGCCAAAAAAAGGGCCGGCGTCATTCTCGCACGAAGTGCGAAAACAAGACCGGCCCCCACCGTTTTTTACTCCGGCGGCGTTTCGAGGTCGACGTCTTCGAGGTCGGTTTCGACGATGCGCTGCAGGCCGCTCAACTTGGTGCCGTCTTCGACCGCGATCAGGGTCACGCCTTGCGTGGCACGGCCCATTTCGCGGATTTCCGACACGCGGGTGCGGATCAACACGCCGCCGGTGGTGATGAGCATGATCTCGTCGCTCGGCTCGACCAGGGTGGCGGCGACCACGCGGCCGTTACGCTCGCTGGTCTGGATCGCGATCATGCCCTTGGTGCCACGGCCATGGCGGGTGTACTCGGTGATCGGAGTACGCTTGCCGAAGCCGTTTTCGGTCGCCGTGAGCACCGACTGCTGCTCGTTTTCGGCCACCAGCAGGGCGATCACGTTCTGGCCCTCTTCCAGGTTCATGCCGCGCACGCCGCGCGCGGTACGGCCCATCGGACGCACGTCGTTCTCGTCGAAGCGCACGGCCTTGCCGGAGTCGGAGAACAGCATCACATCGTGCTCGCCGTCGGTCAGTGCGGCGCCGATCAGGAAGTCGCCGTCGTCCAGGTCGACCGCGATGATGCCGGCCTTGCGTGGATTGCTGAAGTCCTTGAGCGGCGTCTTTTTGACGGTACCCAGGCTGGTCGCCATGAACACGTAGTGGTCTTCCGGGAAGGTGCGGTTCACGCCCGACAGCGGCAGCACCACGGTGATCTTCTCGTTGTCCTGCAGCGGGAACATGTTGACGATCGGCTTACCGCGCGAATTGCGCGAGCCTTGCGGCACTTCCCACACCTTGAGCCAGTACATGCGGCCGCGGTTCGAGAAGCACAGGATGTAATCGTGCGTGTTGGCGATGAACAGCTGGTCGATCCAGTCTTCTTCCTTGGTCGCCATGGCTTGCTTGCCGCGTCCACCGCGCTTTTGCGCGCGGTATTCGGAGATCGGCTGCGACTTCATGTAACCGGTGTGCGACAGGGTCACGACCATGTCCTGCGGCGTGATCAGGTCTTCGGTTTCCAGGTCGGTCGCATTGTGCTCGATGGTCGAGCGGCGCACGTCCTTGTTGCCGACGCCGTACTCGTTCATGATCACCGTCATTTCGTCGGTGATGATGACGGTGACGCGCTCCGGCTTGGCCAGGATGTCGAGCAGGTCGGCGATGTGCGCCATGATCTCTTTGTACTCGTTGACGATCTTGTCCTGCTCCAGGCCCGTCAGGCGTTGCAGGCGCATTTGCAAAATCTCTTGCGCCTGTTCGTCGGACAGCTTGTACATGCCGTCGGGCTGCATGCCGTAGTGCTTCGGCAGGTGCTCCGGACGGAACGCTTCGACGCCGCCGATGGTGGTGCCTTCGGCGGTACGCAGCAGCATTTCGCGCACCAGGGACGAGTCCCAGGCGCGCGCCATCAGTTCGGTCTTGGCGATCGGTGGCGATGGCGCGGCCTTGATGATGGCGATGAAGTCGTCGATATTGGCCAGGGCGACCGCCAGGCCTTCGAGCATGTGGCCGCGTTCGCGCGCCTTGCGCAGTTCGAACACGGTGCGGCGCGTGACCACTTCGCGGCGGTGCGACAGGAAGCACTGCAGCATCTGCTTGAGGTTGAGCAGTTTCGGCTGGCCGTTGACCAGCGCGACCATGTTCATGCCGAAGGTATCCTGCAACTGGGTCTGCTTGTACAGGTTGTTGAGGACGACTTCCGGCACTTCGCCGCGTTTCAGTTCGATGACCACGCGCATGCCCGACTTGTCGGACTCGTCGCGAATGTCGGAAATGCCTTCGAGCTTCTTGTCGCGCACGTTCTCGGCGATGCGCTCGAGCAGGGACTTTTTATTCACCTGGTACGGCAACTCGTCGACGATGATCGCGATGCGCCCGCCATCCTTGCCGTATTCCTCGAAGTGGGTCTTGGCGCGCATGACCACGCGGCCACGGCCGGTGCGGTAGCCGTCGCGCACGCCCGAGACGCCGTAGATGATGCCGGCGGTCGGGAAGTCCGGCGCCGGAATGATCTCGATCAGCTCGTCGATGGTGCAGTCGGGATTGCGCAGCACGTGCAGGGCGCCGTTGACGATCTCGGTCAGGTTGTGCGGCGGGATGTTGGTGGCCATGCCGACCGCGATGCCGGACGAACCGTTGATCAGCAAATTGGGAATCCGGGTCGGCAGCACCGTCGGTTCTTTTTCCTTGCCATCATAGTTGGGCTGGAAGTCGACCGTGTCCTTGTCGATATCGGCCAGGATCTCGCCGGCGATCTTGTCGAGGCGGCACTCGGTGTAACGCATGGCCGCGGCGCTGTCACCGTCGACCGAACCGAAATTGCCCTGGCCATCGATCAAGGTGTAGCGCAAGGAGAAATCCTGGGCCATGCGCACCAGCGTGTCGTAAATCGACGCGTCGCCGTGCGGGTGGTACTTACCCATGGTTTCGCCGACCACGCGCGCACACTTGACGTACGGGCGGTTGTACACGTTGTTCATTTCGTGCATGGCGAACAAGACGCGGCGGTGCACCGGCTTCAAGCCGTCGCGCACATCCGGCAAGGCACGGCCGACGATCACGCTCATCGCGTAATCGAGGTAGCTCTTGCGCATCTCTTCTTCGAGGGAAATAGGGATTGTTTCTTTTGCGAATTGATCCATTGGCGGGACTGATCTCAGGCTGTGGTTATATTAGCTGTACGCAAATTGCTGGAACATCGACACCGGCTGCTCTGCGCAATGTTCGACGTCCCCTGCTGCATGTTCGATGCCGCCAGTGCGACAGGTGCACAACGATGGTGCGCCCACCGACTTAGCTACAGACAAGCGTGGGATTTTAGCATGCGCCGTATGGCAGTTGCGCAAATCCTAAATGGTAGGCAATGGCATATGGGTGATCGAAATCATAAAAACGTTCATATTTTGTCAACCCGATGATGGCAGGCCAGACACGATGTTGCACGAATACAACATGATGCACCACATTGCGGCACGAATGGTTTAACAGCCTTCGTGCTAATTAAGCGCATGTGGCAGAATGACCCAGAAGTTAATTGCCTGTTTCACAAGCTGTCACGAAACTGTCACGGGTAATGGCTGGGGCAAGCTGTTACTATCTTGTCCACGCTCGAAAAGTTGCGCAGCTATAAAGCTGCGGATATCACCCCCGAAAGGAAGAAAAACTATGAAAAAACTCGTCTCGCTCATGCTCGCCGCCTCCGCGATCGCAGGCAGCGCACTGGCACAACAGTCGCCACCGTTCGCACCTGTGACCACCGACATCATGGCACCAAAACCAAACAGCGCCTATGTCCAGGATGCCCGTGGCGTGATCGCGCGCGATCCTTTCGGCCTGTGCTGGCGTACCGGCTACTGGACCCCGGCCGATGCCGTCCCAGGTTGCGACCTGCCCCTGTGCGTCGAGCCAGCGAAACTGGAAAACGGCAAATGCGTCACGCCGCCAGTCGCAGTGGTGCAGCCACCGATCACCCCGGACGCGAAGCCTTTACCGCCTGTGCAAGACGAAGTCAAGTCGACCAAGGTGAGTTTCTCGGCTGACGCGCTGTTCGACTTCGACAAGTCGGTCCTGAAAGCGGAAGGCAAGAGCAAGCTGGACGACCTGAGCTCGAAACTGCAAGGCATCAACCTGGAAGTCATCATCGCTGTCGGCCATACCGACTCGGTCGGTACCGATGCCTACAACCAGAAGCTGTCGATCCGCCGCGCCGAAGCTGTCAAGGCTTACCTGCAAGCCAAAGGCATCGAAGCGAACCGCATCTACACCGAAGGCAAGGGCGAAACGCAGCCAGTGGCAGACAACAAGTCCGCTGAAGGCCGCGCCAAGAACCGCCGCGTTGAAGTGGAAGTCGTCGGCACCCGCGCCAAGTAAGCTGCGCGCCTGACAGCTTGTCCGGCCCGGCCGGGTGGGCAAGCTGACTGGGACGACGATTCGCATCGTCACATGAACACCCCTCGCGCAGGGGTGTTTTTTTGCCTGCCGTGCTGGGCGCCGCACGCCTGCCGCTGAGCGAGCCCCACATCCCCTTCCCGGCAACGGCAGAGACGACTATGATGGCTTGCAGGAGGAATCATGCCCGACGCTGAACAGGCCCCGTCCTGTCATACGAAAACGACCCGGGATGACAACATCGTCGCCATCGCCTCGTCCGCGCACGCACCAAGCCCTGCGGTAAGATTTATCGCAAGCACCGACATTCTCTCCCTGCCCCTGTTCGTGACGCGCACCACGCTCGCCATCCTGCTGGCCGCCGACGCGCCAGCGCCGCGCAGCGGGCGCGGCGATATCGTACGCTGAGCAGTTGGCGGTGCGGCAATCGGGCGGCGAGCGGCGGCCGGGTTTTTTTATGCATGCGTCCGTCGCATTCCCCGATTTCCCGCTATTATTCCGCGTATGAATGCCGACCCTCTAGAAATCCAGAAATTTAGCGAACTTGCCCACCGCTGGTGGGACCCGACGTCCGAGTTCAAGCCCCTGCACGAAATCAACCCGCTGCGCCTCGAATGGATCAACGCGCGCGCCGCGCTGTCCGGCAAGAAAGTGATCGACATTGGCTGCGGCGGCGGCATCCTGACCGAATCGATGGCGCGCAAAGGCGCCGACGCCACCGGCATCGACCTGTCCGACAAGGCGCTCAAGGTAGCCGACCTGCACAGCCTGGAGTCCGGCGTGCAAGTGCGCTACGAACTGATTGCCGCCGAAGACATGGCCGCGCGCGAAGCCGGGCAATACGACGTGGTGACCTGCATGGAAATGCTCGAGCACGTACCCGATCCGGGCGCCATCGTGAAAGCTGCCGCGACCCTGGTCAAGCCGGGCGGGCACGTGTTTTTCTCGACCATCAACCGCAATCCCAAAGCCTATTTATACGCCGTGGTCGGCGCCGAATACCTGCTGCGCATGCTGCCCAAGGGCACCCATGACTACGGCAAATTCATCACCCCGTCGGAACTGGCGCAATTCGCGCGTGAAGCCGGCCTCCAGGTAGACGGCCTCAAGGGCATGACCTACAATCCGCTGACCAAGATCTACTCCCTGAACCAGGACACCAGCGTCAACTACCTGCTTGCCTGCAGCCGTCCCCTGTAAAGTCCCACTCGACCGCCGAGCCGCCGCCATGACCTTCCCTTCCTCCCCAGCGGCGCCGCGCGCCGTCCTGTTCGACCTTGACGGCACCCTGGCCGACACCGCCCCCGACCTGGCGGCGGCGGTCAACCGCCTGCGCGCCGACCGAGGCCTGGAGCCGACCCCGTACGCGCTGTTGCGCCCGACCGCCTCGGCCGGCGCGCGCGGCATGATCGGTGCCGCGTTTGGCCTTGCGCCCGGCGACGCCGGCTACGAAGCGTTGCGGGTGAAATGGTTCGACTACTACCAGGCCGACATGGCATCGCACAGCACCCTGTTCGGCGGCGTGCCGGAACTGCTCGCCGGCATCAGCGAAGCAGGCATAGCGTGGGGCATCGTCACCAACAAACCGGCGCGCTTCACCGACCCCTTGATTCCCCTGATCGGCCTCGAGCACGCCGGCTGCATCGTTTCCGGCGACACCACCGCGCACGCCAAGCCGCATCCGGCGCCGCTGTTCGAAGGCGCGCGCCGGCTCGGCATTGCGGCGCAACAGTGCTGGTATGTGGGCGACGACCTGCGCGACATCGAAGCCGGGCGCGCGGCCGGCATGGTCACCGTGGCCTGTGCCTGGGGCTATTGCGGCGCGGTCGAGCCGACCCAATGGGGTGCCGACTACCTGCTCGACACGCCGCAGGACCTGCTGGAATTGCTGCGCACGACGGTCGGTGCGACGACCCCGGCGGCGCTGATGGCGTAAGGCGCGACGGCCGGCTCAGGCTCACTATCGCGCCCTGGCGGGCGCGTCGCACGCCGCCAACGACAAAACGCCTGGCCCCGCTTTTTCAAGCGTCGGCCAGGCGTTGTTGATTCGACGAGAGACGATGCGCCTTTAACTGGCGCATGGTCCGGCGTTAATCGATCAGCTCAGGGTCCAGTTGTATTCTACTTTGGTCCAGGTGCTGTCAGGACGGCCGTCTTTGCTGCCCGGCTTGAATTTGCAGGCGCTGATGGCGCTCATTGCGGCTTTGTCCAGGCTCTTGAAACCGCTGGTCTTGTCCAGTTTCGCTTCCAGCACTTTGCCTTCGGCCGACACCAGGAAAGCCATGCTGACCACGCCCTGCTCTTCGTTCATCAACGATGCTTTAGGATAGTCGGCCTTGCAGCTTTTGGCGTCGAACACCGCTGGTACGTCAGCTGCGAATGCCACATTGGCGCTGACTGCTACGATCAGTGCTGCGCAAAGGCGGAAGGTCGTCTTGGTCATCATGATGCTGTTCTCCTGGAGATCGGTTAGAGGGTTTGACTGGACTGCGAAGTCATCGTCACAGCCAAGAGAATAGCTGTAAACGTTCCATGTGGCAATTTATTTGATGCGTACGGGCAATTTTGTTTTCTTTTGTGGTCATTTTTTGACACCTTGACCACGATGTTTTACTTGACACGAGAGTGGCACAGTGTTGTGGATTTGAGGTACAATGGCTGTTCTGTGGGGGCGACCTGGTTTCGACGTGGGTTGCAAAGCAGCGCAGGGCATACCGAGGGCGGGCTACCTCGTAAATACAACCTGAAAAACTTAACTGCAAACGATAACTCGTACGCACTCGCAGCTTAATTGCTGCTAGCTCTAGAACACCTCGTCCCTGGGGTGGGCCGTCAAAAGCTCTAGAGTCATTTACAGGGACTCGTCTTGAACTGGGTTACTTAGTTCCGGACTAAATAATAGGTAACTCGCTTGTACACAGCGTGCACGTCCGCGTTGTACCGGTTAAATTAAATGGCAGTGCTAAGTATGTAGAACTGTCTGTAGAGTGCTTGCGGACGCGGGTTCGATTCCCGCCGCCTCCACCACTGTCTGCTAAAAAACCGCCCTTGGGCGGTTTTTTTTCGCTTGCGCTAACGGGCGGCGGGAATCGAAGCCGCGTCGCGGGGCGGAATCGGGAATTCGCCGAGCATGCCCGGCGCCGATGGAGCGACTTGCGCTTGCAAGCGCAAGGCTCTCCGATTCCCTGACTAGAGGGAAATCGCTGCGCGATTTCTTGCCCTTCGCCTCCACCACTGTCTGCTAAAAAACCGCCCTTGGACGGTTTTTTTTCGTTTGCGCTAGCGGGCGGCGGGAATCGAAGCCGCGTCGCGGGGCGGAATCGGGAATTCGTCAGTCATGCCCGGCGCCGATGAAGCGACTTGCGCTTGCAAGCGCAAGGCTCTCCGATTCCCTGACTAGAGGGAAATCGCTGCGCGATTTCTTGCCCTTCGCCTCCTACGCTACCCCAAAAAATCGCCCGGAGTCGATTTTTTCTCCTGGCAGCCTGTCGGACTTGGCGAGTCGAAGCGAAAAAAATAGCCGGGCGAGACCAGATTTTGACGATTTCGCAGTGCCAATAGCGAGCTATTGGCCGAGAAAGCGGCGAAATATGGACCGTCCCAGGTATTTTTGCAGCCGACGATCCCAAGTCCGACAGGCTGCTAGGCATTATGACTGCAGGAATCAACCATCATAAAACCGAGGCCAGTGGCCATTTGATCGTTTTTCCGAGGAAAAGTGGGCCGGATCAGCCCCCACCCAAGTGATATGCGGGCAGTGGGCAACATGGCTCAGCCGTTGCTGGAAGTGCTTAGGGATGGGCTTGCGAAGGCTATAATAAACGCGGAAAAGTTGCCTTCTCGCAGTGAATGGTGTTGGGTCACCCGGGGTTCGCATAGAACGCTATTCAAGCCACTAGTGCTTTGCCAGTGTTCACATCAAACAACGCAGGATAAAATTTCAACACATGAATACCAAAGAACTGATTGACCGTATTTTCAAAGAACCAGGTGTCCAATTTGAACTCACCGAATTTGAAAATCTCGGCAAGCCGATACACGATATCATTTCCATCTACCCAAAGGCATCGGCAAGCGGCAAGGACGCGGGAAAGACGAAATTCTACCTGAAGAGTTTCATCCCGTTTTCCACAGGAAATGAAGAAGTGCAAGTCTATGTTGAAGGCGGCAAATCTGCACCTGAAGAGATTGTTCGTCAGTTGTGGGTGTACAAGCTAATGCACCAGTACGGCTACAAGGCTGACGAGATTGATCTGGAAAAAGGTGTCCAGTTTGGGACCGAGATTGGCACCAAAGCAGCCGACATCATTGTCTACACTGACTCAACAAAAGTGACGCCGAAGATCATTGTCGAGTGCAAGAAGCCCAAGCGCAAGGACGGTATCGAGCAGCTGAAGAGCTACATGAACGCCAAGGGTGCGCCAGTCGCGCTCTGGTCCAACGGTTCCGACAGTATTATTCTCTATCGGCCTTACCCGGCGCAGTTCGACGACACGCTGTTCGATATCCCCAAGCGAGGCGAAGGGCCAAAAGATGTCCTTGAAGCGAAGAAGACACTACTGCAATTGAAGAAAAATTTCGACTTCAAGAAAATAGTGCAGGATCTCGAGGAACTGGTCCTCGCTGATAGCGGTAAGGATGAGTTCAATGAAATATTCAAGCTGATATTTGCCAAAATCTGGGACGAAAAAGAGGCGCTGGAGAACCGTCCGAACAAAGTGGTGGAGTTCCGTAAGGCACTCGACCCTGAAATTACATACGGCCGCATCAATAACCTCTTTCATAAAGCGTGCGAAGAGTGGCCTGGAATCTTCAAGGAGGGCGAAGATATCGAACTGGCTAAACGCCATCTCCAAGTGTGCGTCGGCCCAGTTGAAGGTGTACGACTGATGGGCTCGAACCTGCGTATCATGGACGACGCGTTTGAATACCTGCTGCCGACCGAGGCCAAGAAAAAGAAGGGCCAATTTTTCACCCCGCGCCACGTCGTTGAAATGTGCGTACGCATGCTCAATCCAACGCGCACCGAGTATGTCATGGACCCATCCTGCGGCTCCGGCGGCTTTCTCTTGCACGCCATGGAGTGGTGCTATCCAGCGGCGGATAATGAAGCGCGCGAACTGCGCAAGCACCGCTACGCTGGAAAGTACCTGTGGGGCATCGACTTCGAGCAACGTGCCGCGAAAACTTCGCGCGCGCTAATGTTAATTGCGGGCGACAGTCACACCAATATTTATGGTCCCGATGTCAGCAGCCTGGATCCGAGGACTTGGTACGAGACGGGCTCGGGCCAAGCCCTCATGAATGACTTGCGCAAGGCCAAGCTCACTGCAAAAAAAATACCAGAGAACGAGGCTCTGACCGATGAAGATAAGGCCTGGGAGTACTTCCACGAGCTGAAGTTCGACGTCATCCTCGCCAATCCGCCGTTTGCGGGGGAGATGAAAGACCGCAAGATGCTCGTGCATTACGCGCTGGCAAAGCCCGCTCTTAAACGCGCGGGGGACGACAAGCAACCGAAGGAGGAGCGAGACGTACTTTTCATTGAACGTATCGTGAATATGCTCAAACCAGGCGGCCGGGCCGCCATCGTCCTGCCGCAGGGGAAATTCAACAACGCGTCACTGGCTTTCATCCGAGAATGGATTCTCAAAAAGGCGCGCTTGCTGGCGGTGGTCGGCCTGCACCCGAATACTTTCAAACCGCACACCGGCACGAAAACCTCGGTGCTTTTTGTTCAGAAATACACACCAGAACAACTCTCCGAAATCGCCGAAGTGCATGACAAAGTGGCGGGGGCCTGCCCGGATTACGCCGCGGACCTCACGGCGCTGCTAGCGGCCCACGATGCCGCTGCCGACGTGCCGGCCGAAGCGATCTCTGACGAAGTTGCCGACCTCGTCGCCGAAACGTTCGGCGAGCCCGAATCAGAAGAGACAGCCAATGGCAGCGACGAGGAAGAAAATGAGGACATAAGCGAAGAAGGCGCCCCGGAAAGCGAAGCCGCCGCCGCAGACCGTATCTCTGCCGCCGAAGAAAAGCTCAACGCCTTCAAAAACGCGCTGGTCAAGGCCAAGCAAAATTTTATCGACCTCGACAGCGACAGCGAAGCTTTGACGCAAAAACAGGAACAGGAAATCGCGGCTCTGAGCACGCACTGGACCGGCGAAAAGAGCGCCCTGCGTTTGCAGATTCAGGAAATCCGCCAGATTTACAAGTTGGCGGCGCAAAAACTCAAGGATTCGCGTAAAGTCCAGCAGAAGATCCTCAAGGCGGAAATCAAGATTCTGGAAAGACAAATTCCGCAGGCCGATACCGCACTGAAACTGCTTAGCAATCGCGGCAAACTGGCGCTCATATTGGCTGACGATGATTTGATCGGCACACTCAAGGAGCGCTGGATTGCGGCCGAGGTGGCCAAACAACTCGACTACCCGATCTTCATGGCGGTCAGCGAGCGCGGCGGGAAAGACAATTCCGGCGACTACAAACATCTACTCGATGATGATGGCAGCCTTGTCGAATTCCCGGACGGTCATCCACAGGAAGGCCAGCTCGTCATCGATCAAGACTTGGTGAACTTCGATTTGTGCGCCGCCGACCTGGTCGATGCGGCTAACATTCCCGACGAACGGTTATGCGTGGCGGAGGCGTTCGTCCGCTTCGCCCAGGAACATCAGTTCAGTTTTTGGGGGGGCGAGTAATGGCGGTCTGGTCTACTGTGTCAATATCGGCGCTCGAATACTCACGCTTCGATGCTGACTTTTACCACCCAACCTATTTGAATGAGCTTGCATTGTGGCGACGGCTTGATCAGCGCATCGGTGTAACAAAGCTGGGACGAATCATCTCTGGGCCGGTGCGGACGGGGCGCACTCCCAGGTCACGGTTGATAAAGGGCGACGAAGCGACGATTCGTTTCATCAAGACGGACACGGTGCGCGAGGGGGCGATCGACTTCAACAACTCCGCACTTCTACCGACACGAGCTGTTGGCGATCGGGACATTATTCCCGCCAATGCGGTAGTCATGACGATTATCGGCGCAACGCCCGAGATTGTTGGGCGTACCGCGATTGTGAGGACCGGCGATCCGGCATGCGTGACGAACCAGAACGTCGCAGTTATCTGCACCAAAAGTAACTTCGATCCCTATTTTCTTACAGCGTATTTTCAAACCAAGTGGGGACGCGACCAAGTGTGGCGGCACGCGCGCCGAACCGAGCAAGTGAACCTGAATTGTCGGGAGGTCGAACGAATTCTGGTACCGAATCTGCCGGCAGACTCCCAAGAAGCCATAGGGAACCTGGTCAGGGACTCATTCGCTGCGGCCGATCTCGGTGTCCGCTTATATCAGAACGCACAATATCTTCTTGAAGCGGAGCTGGGTCTTGACAAGCTCAACCTTCAAAAGCCAGCGGGCTATGCTGCGCACTTTAGCACCGTCGGTTGGTCGGAAACAATGACAGCGGGGCGGGTCGATCCCCAATGTTTTGCCCCGGATGCGCGCTTCTACGAAAACTGGCTTCATGCACACGGCCAATGCGTTCGTCTCGGTTCGTTGCTGAGAAGTACAGTGAAAGGTCGCCAACAAGCCGATGTTAGCGAAGGCGCCGCTGACTATTGCAGCATCAAACATATCAGCGGCAGGGAAATCATTGAAGCATCGACATGCGCTTCGTACCCGAACACCCTACTGGCTGGAGTCAACGATCTTCTGCTCGCTATCACCGGCGCGACTATTGGAAAGATCGGCATCGTCAAGCGCTACGAGCGGCTGGCCTTTTCCGGGGATTTACTTTGTATGCGCACATGGGACACGGTGGACCCGCACTACTTGTTACTGGTACTCGATCACAAAATCGGACAAGTCCAGTTCAATCGCTGGATTACAGGTTCCACCAATGGGCACCTGGCGCCCCGGGATATCGCGCGTGTCCTGGTTCCTCGACTGAGCGGCGAAGCCGAATCCAAGATTGCTGATCTGGTGAAACGTTCGCTCTCCCAACGGCAGGAGTCCGAACGGCTTCTCGAGCAATCCAAAAATCACGTCGCACAACTTATCGAGGAATCCGCACAGCCATGAACCTTTCCACTGATGACTCTCGTCTCCTTGAAGAATTGTGCCGCCAGCACAGCGTCAGCCCCGACAAGGTGTTGAAGCTACTTCATACCGTACGTGAGTACGAGTTCAAGGACCGGCGCACGGGTGTCTATGACGCGCTGCGCGAGATTCTCAAGAGTACATCAGACATAGGAAAGCAAAATGGATGATGGTCTCAAAGGACATCTGGAGGCAATTGGCGATTGGCTGGCCGGGCATCGCGCAAGCGCGCTGCCAACTCCCTCGCTCTCAAGCGATGAACGCAAGCAGCTCCATGTCATCAACAAAAGCATTGAGCAACTTTCGGGACTCGGGGTGAGCATTCCCGATGAACTCAGGCAGCTCAAGCTTGCGCTTTCTGCCAAAGACGTGGTGCCTGCGGTAGCGGTCGGCGCCGGGGAGCGCTTCGTTGAAATCGCTGAATTGATCAGTGCTCTGAACAAACTGTCATCCGTGGCCGAGACACTTCACAAACAATTCAAAACACCAAGCGGTGAGTCTATCAAGCGGCAGCGCTACGACGTAACACTCAAAGAACTGATCCAAAATCAATATCTCTCCGTATGCGACAAGTTGGAGTTTTCCTGGAAAAAAGACGGACAAGTCTTTGAAGGAAAAGTACTCGCCAGTGGCGCGTTATCGGCGAAAACGCAGAGCGGATGGATCGTGTTCGATTCACTCTCTGCCGCAGCAGATGCGATCAGCACGCAATCCCTGAACGGCTGGCTCCACTGGCGCAGAGTCAACGCGGATGGGTCCATGACGCGCCTCAAAGACATACGAGCCGAGTTCATTAAAAAAGGCGGTGCTGCATGAAATTTCGCAAGCTGACTATCGAAAACTACAAGTCCTTTCAGTTTTCGACTGAGATTGTCTTTCCTACCGGCGCGGACGGCAGCAGCATCTTCCTGATTGGGGGCATGAACGGTGCGGGCAAGACTTCCATTATGGAGGCGGTGACTTTCTGCCTTTACGGAGGCAAGTCCGACGATATTTTTCGCAATATCAACCGCCGCGAAAAAGCCAAGGGTAATGCCAACGTCAGCTTCGAAATCATCATCGAGATGGACGACTGCTCCGAGCTGGTAGTGAAGCGCTCCTGGACGGCTGGTGCGGTGAGCGAGCCCAAATCACGCGACCTTACAGAGCGGCTTGTGGTGGTTCGCGACGGCAAGCGAGTGTCGGTACAGAATCAGGAAATCTGGCAAGACTTTATCCGGGCTGCCATTCCGCCAGGTATTACACAATTTTTTTTCTTCGATGGAGAAAAGATTCAGGAGATTGCCGCAGACGACCATTCGGAGGTGCGCCTGAAATCGTCGCTGGAGGCGGCCTTGGGAATTCAGTACATCAACCGGCTGGCAAGCGACATCATCTATATTAAGCAGGAAGAACGCAAAGGCTTCATTGCGATTTCGGATGAGGATCTGGAATTCAAACAAAGCGAGCTAAAGCGTGAGAAGAGCAAGCAAGCGCGAAAGGAACAAGAGCGCGATGGCTTGCGCCTGGAATTCGACGGGTTCAGGACGCAGTTGGATGAGTCTAAGAAACGGTTCGAAGCCACCTTTCATACTGCACCGGAATCGCGCGAGGCGATGCGCGAGCAGGATAAGAAGCGCGTGCAGGCCGCCAACCGGCTGGCACAGGTAGAAAGCGAAGTTCGCGCCTTGTGCGAGAAGTCACTTCCATTCAGTATCGCGGGCAAGTTATTTGATGGCATAAGACAGCAGATTGAGGCCGAGCGCGAGTCGGCCAGCGGCGAGGCGATCAAGGAGAACGCTGCCGCGCTTGCCAAGCGCATTGTCCGGGTGGTGGAAGAGCCGGAGCCGATCTACGCTGAGAAACTTTCATCTGAGCGCATGAAAGAGCTGGAAAGCCGAATTTATCGCATGTTAAAAGAGGGCGACCCGAACGCCGACATTTCCAAGGTGTTGGACCTGTCGGACCGTGACGCTGCGCGTGTGCTGAACCGGATGGAGGCACTCGAAAACAGCGACATTTTCCTGCTCAAGCCTCTGATCGAGGAGATCCGCGAGCTTGAGACGCAAGTGAGACAGTTTGAAGGCGTCGCATTGGGAGGGGCGCTTACACCCACAGAGCGTGAACTGTTCGACGAGTTGCAGGGGTCGATGGAAAGCTGCTCGACTCAGATCGGACGCAAGACCGAACAAATACGGCTGGTGGAAGAAGACATTCTCGCCCTCCAAAAGCGCATTGCCGATATCGAAGTTGAAATCGAAAAGCTCTATGAGAAGCATAATGTCTCGAAAGAAAAGGCCGATTTCATCGAGGAATGTGATTCGATTGCCAGTGTGCTGAATCAGTTCATCGTGCGGCTACGCAAGAACAAGGTGCATTTGCTCCAGGAGAAGACCTTCGAAATGTACCGATTGCTCTCCAGTCGCAGCGGCCTTATCAAAGACATATCCATCGACGACAAGACGTATGAGATAAAGATCACCGACCGAAACGGACATGAAATTCGCAAATCGGCGCTGTCAGCCGGTGAAAAAGAGGTATTTGCGATTTCCCTTCTGTGGGGTCTGGCCCAGACTAGCGAACTTAAACTGCCGATCATCATCGACACCCCTTTGTCCCGCTTGGACAGCGCACATCGCGACAACATCGTTAATAACTATTTTCCCAACGCCGGTGAGCAGGTCATTATTCTCTCTACTGACACGGAGATCGACGCCAACTATTACCGATCGCTGAAGCCACGACTGAGCGGGGCTGCCATTCTGGAGTTCGACCAACGCCAGGAACTTACAACGTTCCGACAGGGATATTTTTGGGAGAAAAATAATGGCTGACCGTCTTTACACATCGAGCGAAGCTGATGAGGTATTGAGCGCATTGCGTTTTGAAACCAAACTCGAGAAGGCAACTTTGGCGAGGATTGCGTTCACGCTGTCGTTGGTGAAGGACGGGAGACATGTCCTGCCCAGCCTGAGCTTCAGTGGCGCAGAACTAAAGCGGCCGACATTTATTGCGGAAGATGAAGTCTTTTTGCGCACGCTGATTGCCCATACGTACGGCAAGCGCGAGTTCAGTGAGGATGAATTCTTTTCCAATCGATCCATTGTCAAAAATCACATCGATAGCGGTGCGGCATTGCTGGCGACAATGTTTCAGGAATCAGGCCGCAGTGGAGACGCGCTGATTCAGCGGCTGATGGATGAGGTGGAATTCGCCGGGCGGCGTGAGCAACTGGGCAGTGGGCTCGACATCTTTATTGGTCGAACATTGTTGCAGCGGACCGAATTGGTAATGGAGCTCAATAACACGACAAGGCATGCCAACTCTCACCTTGCCATCATGGGAAAGCCCGGCGTGGGCAAGACGCAGTTCTTACTGAAGATATTGACCGATATCCGCATTCAATCGAACTACCAGACCAACTTCATCTACTTTGACTACAAAGGCGACGTTGTAGAAAACGCACGTTTTCTTGAACTGGCGCGCGTGCAACCGTTCCGACTGCTACAAGGCGGACAGAGCTTGCCAATCAATCCTTTCATTTTGCCTGCGTATGACGATCAAACCATCAATGTGTCGGCTCGTGAAAAAGCAGAGAGCTTTGCCTCGATTAACAGCAAACTGGGCGTCGTTCAAAAAGGTGCATTGACGGAAGCGATTCGGGCGGCATATGCTAAGCGTGCCGGCTCGGCGGCTCCTTATCCGGACTTTCCCGACATTTTAGAAGCGGCTGCCGCCGCGTATGAAGAGGACGGCAAGAAAGATGACAGCCTGATTGAAGTACTGCGTGATCTGTCTGATTTCGATTTGTTCTGGCGGCACGGCAGCGACGGCGCACCGATGGAGCGGGTATCGAACCGCACAATGTTGATTGATGTTCATGCAATGCCAGTGCTGAAGGAACTGGTCGCTTACCTTGTCATCGAGCGGCTCTACAAGGAAATGGCGACGCTGCCTGATAGTCCCGTAGTTGAAGGTCGCCGGACTATCCGCACGATTCTGGTCATCGACGAGGCGCACAACTATCTCGGGCAGAAGAATATGTTCCTACAAAGAATCATTCGCGAAGGCCGCTCTAAAGGCGTAGTCGTGTTCTTCGCCAGCCAGTCGCCCAACGACTACCAACAAAAGTTCTTCAACTTCCAGGAATTGCTGGAGTTCACGTATATTTTTCAATGTGACGGTGTGGCTGCCGGCTCGGTGCAGGATATTCTTGGATGCACGAGCAAGACTGCGAAAGATCTTCAAATGGAGATTGCGCGACTGGAGCCTTGGCAGGTCATTGCGCGCAGCCAGGAAAAAACCGAAGAATTTGTGAAGTTCACGGCTGAGGCGTTCTACAAGAGTTACGCCTAGTCTTACTGCGTCACAAAGCAAGTTTAATCTGAAAGTAGCAAGGGCAACGCTGTAGTTGAGTTGCGATTGCACTGGCGATGAGCGCGCGTAGCGTTGTAATGGAGTCAGGGACATGACGTTGGTAAGCGCCCGCCCAGTACCCTGTTGATTTGATCGCCGTATTGCCTGATGATGGCGTCACACCGCTGGGAAGCGGCGTGTTTTTCAGGCAGTGGCGAGCTGCCCGGCGCAATGCCAGGGCAGGAGCTCGTCAACGCGGTTGACGGGGTGATCGGCGATGTGGGCTAGGAGTCTGCGCGGCAGAAGCTAGTCAGTCGAAACGAGTGGAGAAAAGTCCCACTTCCCGCCCATTTCTCGGTCGTAGGTGCGCCGTCGCACCTACCTACGGCTACAGACCTCAAAAGTGGGCGTGAATTGGGTTCTTTTCCCACTCGTTTCGCCTCGACTCCTTCTGCCGCGCAGACTCCTAGCCTGAATGTTTCATGAACTGCCAGTGCGTTGCTGGCTGGACGATACGAAACCTCGTCGGCAGTGTTTTCGATGGTCGCGGGTAATGGATGCCCTACCCGATTGAACGGGGCATCGAATGGCG
>NZ_WHJI01000139.1:0-1183 GCF_011682155.1 Massilia sp. CCM 8734 | reverse complement strand
ATATCCGCAGCTTCGGTGACTGGCTTAGCCCCGTTACATCTTCCGCGCAGGACGACTCGATCAGTGAGCTATTACGCTTTCTTTAAATGATGGCTGCTTCTAAGCCAACATCCTGACTGTTTTAGCCTTCCCACTTCGTTTTCCACTTAGCCAATCTTTGGGACCTTAGCTGGCGGTCTGGGTTGTTTCCCTCTTGACGCCGGACGTTAGCACCCGACGTCTGTCTCCCAAGCTCGCACTCATCGGTATTCGGAGTTTGCAATGGTTTGGTAATTCGCAATGAACCCCTAGCCATAACAGTGCTCTACCCCCGATGGTGATACTTGAGGCACTACCTAAATAGTTTTCGGAGAGAACCAGCTATTTCCAAGTTTGTTTAGCCTTTCACCCCTACCCACAGCTCATCCCCTAATTTTTCAACATTAGTGGGTTCGGACCTCCAGGGCGTGTTACCGCACCTTCATCCTGGCCATGAGTAGATCACTTGGTTTCGGGTCTACACCCAGCGACTGTCGCCCTATTCGGACTCGATTTCTCTACGGCTTCCCTATACGGTTAACCTTGCCACTGAATGTAAGTCGCTGACCCATTATACAAAAGGTACGCAGTCACGGAACAAGTCCGCTCCTACTGTTTGTATGCACACGGTTTCAGGATCTATTTCACTCCCCTTCCGGGGTTCTTTTCGCCTTTCCCTCACGGTACTGGTTCACTATCGGTCGATTACGAGTATTTAGCCTTGGAGGATGGTCCCCCCATATTCAGACAGGATTTCTCGTGTCCCGCCCTACTTGTCGCACGCTTAGTTCCACACATCGCATTTCGTATAAGGGGCTATCACCCTCTATGGCCGGAGTTTCCAATCCGTTCTACTATGCGTCATGCTAAAACGTGCAGGCTCATCCCATTTCGCTCGCCACTACTTTGGGAATCTCGGTTGATTTATTTTCCTGCAGCTACTTAGATGTTTCAGTTCGCCGCGTTCGCTTTGCATACCTATGTATTCAGTATGCAATGACCTGTAAAGGCCGGGTTTCCCCATTCGGAAATCTGCGGATCAAAGCTTGTTTGCTAGCTCCCCGCAGCTTATCGCAAGCTACTACGTCCTTCATCGCCTGTAATCGCCAAGGCATCCACCATGTGCACTTATTCGCTTGTCCCTATAACGTTAGCCTCTGTTCCG
>NZ_WHJI01000138.1:0-1268 GCF_011682155.1 Massilia sp. CCM 8734 | reverse complement strand
AGGTCGCCGCTGGCGACCGTGCCGGCCACCGCCACGGCAGCCTTCAGCGGCACGGTGATCGAGCGCGTGATCAGGAAGGCGCACGCGGCCCCGGTCAGCACGGCCAGGGTGCCGAGCACCAGCAGCAGCTCGATGGTGCGGGTGTTGGCCTTGTCGATGGAAAGCGCGGTGTCGTCGATGGCTTTGCGCTGCAGCGCCAGCATGTCCTGGATGCCGCGCTCGTAGGCTGCGGCCGATGGCGTAAAGGTACTGTTGAACAGCTGCTCGGTGGCGGCCGGGTCGCCCGCCTTCTTGGAAGCCATCACCTGTTCCTTGGCTACCTGGAAGGTGGCGCGCAGGGCCTGGATCGACTTCATCATGGCTTTTTCTTCATCGCTGGTGAGCAGCGGTTCGATTTGCTTGATCAGCGCCGTGCTGCGCTTGACGCCTTCGCTGACGGTGCCGGCGAAGGTGCTCGAGAGGGTGTCGTCGGTGCTGCGCGCGATCAGGGCGGTGCGCCCGACCGCCGCAAACACCATCACGTACCAGTCCGACACCAGGCGCTCCTTGCTCAAAGGCTGGGCCATCATCAGTTCCGTCGCACGCGCGTTGTCGCGCGCCGCAATGATGGCGTAGGCCGTGGAGACAATGGACAGAACCAGGACGATCGCAAAAGCGATCGCCAGGCGTGAACCGATGCGGACGTTGGGGAACATGTGTTTTTCCTGACAGGGGTGGATATTGATAATGCCGATCGGCAATTATCCTCTTGTTGCTGTCAATACGACCACGATTATTGTTCCTGAGAAGCAATTCTAAGCCGTATTGTTGTTTCCACTCAACATTAAAGGGGACCTCGAAAAACCGTAGCGAGCGGTGCAAGTTTCGTTCGAGAAGCGCAGCCGTACGAAGGTACGGTGAGCATCGCAGGACGAAAATTGCGCCGCGCAGTAGGTTTTTCGAGGTCCCCTAAAGTATGTTCATGGCCTCAAGCATGCGCGCGGGTCAAGCCGCCAGTTTCAGGCGCGTGTTGGCCGGCGCATGGCGCAGGTGTCGCGCTGATGGCGTGGCCGCCAGCTTGAAGCCGCCGGCCACCTCGGCCAGGCGCGCCGCCTGTTCTTCCAGGCTACCGGCCGCCGCCGCCGCTTCTTCCACCAGCGCGGCGTTCTGCTGCGTCACCTGGTCCATCTGCGCAATCGCCTCGTTGACCTGGTCGATGCCGACGCGCTGCTCGTTACTGGCGGCCGTAATCTCGGACATGATGTCGGTTACGCGCGCCACGCTGTCGA
>NZ_WHJI01000137.1:0-1306 GCF_011682155.1 Massilia sp. CCM 8734 | reverse complement strand
CCCTGGCAGGGCGGGGTCTGGGGCAGCGCCCCAGGTCGCCGCCCTCACGCCGCTGCCGATACGGCTATTTCCGCTGGGCCGTACTTGTCAACGATCAGCGCACCGCCGCCGACGCCGCTACGATAGACACTGATTGGCGTCTGGTAACCGAGCGACTGGTGCGGCCGCTCAGCGTTGTAGAACGCGAAGTATTGCGCCAGCCCCACCACCAGCTCCGCCATGTTGGCGTAGCCCCTCAGGTACACGTCCTCATGCTTCACGTTGCGCCACAGGCGTTCGACGAAGATGTTGTCCAATGCCCGGCCGCGCCCATCCATGCTGATGGTCACGCCTTCCCGTTTGAGCACGTCTGTGAACACCGTGCTCGTGAACTGCGAGCCCTGATCGCTGTTGAACACCTCGGGCTTGCCATGCTCGCGCAAGGCGTCCTCCAGGCAGTCCACGCAGAACGAAGCATCCATGCTGTTGCTGAGCCGCCAGGACAGCACCGTGCGGCTATACCAGTCGATCACCGCCACCAGATAGGCGAAGCCGCGCGCCAGCCGGATATAGGTGATATCCGTGCTCCACACCTCGTTCGGCCCGACGACCGGCACACCTCGCAACAGGTAGGGGTATACCTTGTGCTTCGGATGCGCCTTGCTCGTGTTCGGGCCTGGTGCCATGCCCGCCAATCCCATGCCGCGCATCAGGCGCTGTACACGCTTGCGATTGACGAGGTGGCCCGCTCCTCGCAAGAACACCATCATCCGCCTGCTGCCGTAGAACGGCCGGTTCGTGTATTCCTCGTCGATCAAGCGGCACAGCAGCAAGTCCTCCGCGTCCGCGTCGTGCGGCACTTTTGCAACCAATCGCCGGTACACCGTCGAACGTACCACTTCGGCCAGCTCACACTGTCGGCTCAGCGGCAGCTCCTCAGCGCCATCGATCCAGCCCATCCTGGTCTCGGTGCTTACTCCCCCAACTTTTTTTGAGCCAATCGACTTCCATCTTTAGTCGACCGATCTCGCCATACAGCCGGTCCTCGCTGGCGTTCTCGTCAACTGGTTTGGGACCCCGCTTGGCTTCGAACAAAGCCTTGGACTGCTCCAGAATTTCCTTTTTCCACTGCCCGACCATCACTGGATGCACGTTATAGGCCTGAGCGATCTCGCTCATCGTCTTCACCCCACGCACTGCTTCCAGACCGACCTTGGCTTTGAACTCCGCCGTGTGAACTGTCCGTTTCTTTCGTTCCGTCATTTTGCTGTTTTCCCTGTTCAGGATTACAGCTTAAACCACTGTCTCAAATCATGGATCCACTATA
>NZ_WHJI01000136.1:0-1317 GCF_011682155.1 Massilia sp. CCM 8734 | reverse complement strand
CTAGTCTTACTGTGTCACAAAGTAAGTTTAATCTGAAAGCAGCAAGGGCAACGCTGTAGTTGAGTTGCGATTGCACTGGCGATGAGCGCGCGTAGCGTTGTAATGGAGTCAGGGACATGACGTTGCGCTCGTCCTGCTTCCGCGAGGGATGTAATCGTTGGGTAAGCCAAACGTTTCTGGCCCTGCAGAGTTTTTTTTGACGTCGGGATGATTGAGGCGCTGTGTGGTCAGAAAGCCGTAGGCGGCGATGCATAGTGTGGCGTGGTGATGAAATCCGCGCCAACCGCGTCCCTCGTAGTGTCCGAGTCCAAATTCCTGCTTGAGTTCCTGATAGTCTCGCTCGATACGCCAGCGCATTTTTGTCACAAACACGATTTGCTCAAGAGTCGCATCGTCGGGCGCAGTGGAAAGGAAGTATTTCAGTGGTTCCGCGTCGCCTTCTGGCCATTCAATCAGCAGCCATTCCTCGGCCCGCATCTCGGTACCGAGATAGTCTCGATGAGCGGGGCGTATCCGTAGCGCGGCGAAGCGAGAGGAAAGTTCGGCATTGGAACCTTCCCGCCATGTGACCGGGCGGTAGGCGTGCGACGGCAGCGACAGCGCCAATGCTTTCACGGAAACCGGCTCGTTGCCGGCCTCGCGTCGCAGCCGCGTCGGTCGTATGCCGCGCCCACTCCATTGTTTGGGCGGCAGCGGCGCGGTTCCCGGCGCCCACACCGTGGTCGCCGGCCGGATGCCCACCGCATACAGCATACCCAGTTCTGTGATGCCACTGCGAAATGCAGTCTCGTCACCGTAGCCGGCGTCGGCCAGCACCACGCCCGGCGGCGTGCCCGATGCGAGCGCGCTGCGTAGTTGCTCAAGTGCGATTTCGGGCTTGGTCGCAAAGGCGATCCCTTCCGGCACGCCAGCCACGCCTCGGCGGACCGGATCGTTTGCCCAGTCCTTGGGAAGGTAAAGTTGATAGGCGATCGGTATGCTGCCCAGCTCGGTGGCCAATGATAAGCTGACGGCCACCTGGCAATTATCCTGCTTACCCAACTGCCCGCAATATTGCCGCGCCACACCCACCGAGTGCTTGCCTTTCTTTGGAAAACCGGTATCGTCGACGATCCAATAATGTCCGGTATCGGTGGCCAACAGCGGTTGGACCTGGTCGCATACCGATGCCAGGACGGCGTTATCCGACCACGCCGATTTCGCCACGAAATGGTGAAGGGACTGGTGTTTGGCGCGTACTTGCGTCGGCTTGATGTGCGCCGCCAGCGGCTCGACGCTCTTACGCGCGATCGGCAGCATCAGCCCTTGACAGTAGTC
>NZ_WHJI01000135.1:0-1343 GCF_011682155.1 Massilia sp. CCM 8734 | reverse complement strand
GACCCTGACCCTTCCCCTCAAACGTCATATGTCTTGATCATATTTCGTAGCTGGGTGAGGGCCTGAGCAAGCTCATGAAGAGTCATTCGCTTTTGATGCTCCTCGATCCAACGACGAGCAAGCGTAAGTATGGATACGGTTTGTGAAGCCTTCGCTAGACTGCCATATTGAATGCGAAATCCTCGGGCAAGGGCAGCCAGGCCGATTAACCAGAACGCGAAGCTGAGTAATGCGGCGATGAGCAACAACGCCTTGAGACGTCGTGGTTTGCGTGTCTGGCTGTCGCGCAGTCCCATTCCCCATTGGGGGTTCTTCAAGTCTCGGAAGGTTTGTTCAATTTGCATCCGGGACTCATACCACTTGACGATCTCATCGGCATTAAGGAAGGCTAAGTTGGTGGACACGGCGAGCAGCCACGGCTCGCGTTGCCCCTTGGCCTGCTTTTTACTATGCGCGCTTTGTTTTTTCTCGCCGAATACAGTTTTGTTCTGCCGACCTTTTCCATCTTTTTTTGCCAAGACCATACGACATTTGACGGGGGCACTTTTGACGTGGTCAACGATGCCGAGATCCTGCGCGTGCTTGCGTGCACGGGGATACAACTGCTGACAGTCAACCCACTCCTCGCTTCCCCGCAGAAGCATCTTCTCACGATTACGCACACGGCCGACCCAGGCAAACTTGAGCTCATTGAGCATCCTGAACCAAGTGCCGCGAAAGCCAGCGTCAGTGATAATGATGGGTTCGCATTGGTCCGGAAGAATGGTTCGCAGAGTCTCCATGAATTTGCCATGAACCGCTGCCACATTATAGGAATCGGAATCATGGATCTCTTCGTAAATCACGAAGGATCGCCCTTCAAGGACGACCGTTGCACGCAGAACATGCTGGCTGACGTCCTTCAACAGATCCGACCAGTCGACAATAATTGCCACACGGCGGTGCTCATGCAACACGCGCTTGGCCAGCGCACGATAAATCTCCGGGCGCTCCGATTCTAGATGGCCATTGCTCAACAACCGGTCGCACTGCTTGATTCGATGGCGCAGGGCTGTTGCGCTATCGACATGCCTGCTCAACCGAAGCAAGGTGAGTCCGCCTCGCTGTGCCGCATCGGTTACAAGGGCTAAACCGGCTCTACGCTTAACGTGAATCGACGGGCATTCTTCATCTAAAAATTTCTGTATGATTCGCTGTGCATGCATGGTCTGTGCCTTCTCTTCGCAGTTTGGTCGCTACGAAGTAAAGGGGTAACACAGCCATGCATGCACCGTTTTTGGGATTGAAAGTTAACACCATCCTAATTCGTTTACAAGCAAAATTTGAGGGGAAGGGTCAGGGTC
>NZ_WHJI01000134.1:0-1363 GCF_011682155.1 Massilia sp. CCM 8734 | reverse complement strand
ACCTGCTAAGGTTATAGGGACAAGCCGTACGGGCAATTAGTATCAGTTAGCTTAATGCATTACTGCACTTCCACACCTGACCTATCAACGTCCTGGTCTCGAACGACCCTTTAAAGAGCTCAAGGCTCTGGGAAATCTCATCTCAAGGCAAGTTTCCCGCTTAGATGCTTTCAGCGGTTATCTCTTCCAGACTTAGCTACCCGGCAATGCCACTGGCGTGACAACCGGTACACCAGAGGTCTGTCCACTCCGGTCCTCTCGTACTAGGAGCAGCCCCCTTCAAATTTCCAACGCCCACGGCAGATAGGGACCAAACTGTCTCACGACGTTTTAAACCCAGCTCACGTACCACTTTAAATGGCGAACAGCCATACCCTTGGGACCGGCTACAGCCCCAGGATGTGATGAGCCGACATCGAGGTGCCAAACTCCCCCGTCGATATGAACTCTTGGGAGGAATCAGCCTGTTATCCCCAGAGTACCTTTTATCCGTTGAGCGATGGCCCTTCCATACAGAACCACCGGATCACTATGTCCTACTTTCGTACCTGCTCGACTTGTCAGTCTCGCAGTTAAGCACGCTTATGCCATTGCACTATCAACACGATGTCCGACCGTATCTAGCGTACCTTCGAACTCCTCCGTTACACTTTAGGAGGAGACCGCCCCAGTCAAACTGCCTACCATGCACTGTCCCCGATCCGGATAACGGACCAAGGTTAGAACCTCAAACAAACCAGGGTGGTATTTCAAGGATGGCTCCACGATGACTGGCGTCACCGCTTCAAAGCCTCCCACCTATCCTACACAGATTGGTTCAAAGTCCAATGCAAAGCTACAGTAAAGGTTCATGGGGTCTTTCCGTCTAGCCGCGGGTAGATTGCATCATCACAAACATTTCAACTTCGCTGAGTCTCGGGAGGAGACAGTGTGGCCATCGTTACGCCATTCGTGCAGGTCGGAACTTACCCGACAAGGAATTTCGCTACCTTAGGACCGTTATAGTTACGGCCGCCGTTTACTGGGACTTCAATCAAGAGCTTGCACCCCATCATTTAATCTTCCAGCACCGGGCAGGCGTCACACCCTATACGTCCACTTTCGTGTTTGCAGAGTGCTGTGTTTTTATTAAACAGTCGCAGCCACCAGTTTATTGCAACCCTTTCACCCTCATGGAGTAAACCAATCAAGCTACCGGGGCGTACCTTTTCCCGAAGTTACGGTACCAATTTGCCGAGTTCCTTCTCCCGAGTTCTCTCAAGCGCCTTAGAATACTCATCTCGCCCACCTGTGTCGGTTTGCGGTACGGTCTCGTATGACTGAAGCTTAGAGGCTTTTCTTGGAACCACTTCCGATTGCTTCA
>NZ_WHJI01000133.1:0-1364 GCF_011682155.1 Massilia sp. CCM 8734 | reverse complement strand
ACAAGTTATGCCTGATGACCATAGTAAATCGGTACCACCCCTTCCCATCCCGAACAGGACCGTGAAACGATTTTACGCCGATGATAGTGCTGCAACCAGTGTGAAAGTAGGTCATCGTCAGGCTAGTGATAAGAGAAGAACCCGTGTGAGCGAAAGCCATGCGGGTTTTTTTTCGTCCGCGTTTTCGTCATAAATCCATTTTTTACTCACAGCTTTGCCATTGCGTTTTTCCTGTGCAATTGACTATTTCTTATTTCACCCCAAAGCCTTGGATAAGCATCGGAAAACAACATTATTCCGTAATCCTATTGTGCGAAATTGTACGTTACGGAAACCCCGGGTAAAATATGGCACGCAACTAAGACGCAGTCTTCGTTGGATAATTCAACTAATAACAAAGGATTTACCCGTGTTTAAAAAAATCGCATTGGCAGCAGCTCTGGCCGTTATGGCTTCCTCGTCCTTCGCCGCTGAAGCGAACAAATTCTACGTTGGTGGCGATTTCGGCACCACCAAAGTTGACAATTACTCCGACCGTGAAACCGGCTACGGCACGTTCGTTGGCTACAACATTACCCCGACGATCGCCGTTGAAGGCAGCTATCGCCGTCTGGCTTCGTTTGAAGAATATCGCACCGACTTCACCTTCGACCAGGCTGCTATCTCGGTTATCGGTTCGATTCCACTGAGCAACGGTTTCGGCCTGTACGGTCGTCTTGGCTACAACCGCCTGGAAGCTAAAGAATCCACAGGCGGCCACAGCGAAACCGCATCGACGAATAAAGCGCTGTACGGTTTTGGCGCTACCTATGCTTTCACGCCAGCAATTTCGGGTCGTATCGAAGTTCAGCGTCCAAGCAGCGATTTGACCAACTTCAGCGCTGGCGTATCGTTCCAGTTCTAAGTCATCGTGCTTAAGAAAATCCCGCCAGGCGATAGTCTGGCGGGATTTTTTTTGCCCCAATGCGAAACAGCGCATTGCTGTCGGCATCAGCCATCAATGCCTGCGACGCCGGGAACGAGCCAGCGAAGAGTTAGTGATCCGCATCCATCCAGCGCGTCCTGGGAGTCCAATTTTTCGTTCTTTGAGTCAAGTCGAACGAAATTTGTATGGGTTCACCAAAACAATCTGGCAAAGATCGAGAGGCTCTGCTATAGTTCGCCTCCCCGCAGAAAGGGTTAACGAAATCAAGTAGTTAGCACTCTGTCAGGGCCGTCTCCAAGGAGGCGCGGTAGTAAAAAGAGGTTGACGAGAAACGCGAAACGCTGCATAATCTCACCTCTCTGCTGCAACGAACACAACGCTTCGTAGCAAACGGCAGAAGGTAGTACAGAACAAGTTCTTTAACAATTAACAGTCGATA
>NZ_WHJI01000132.1:0-1379 GCF_011682155.1 Massilia sp. CCM 8734 | reverse complement strand
GAGGCACTTGCAAAACTGGTCACGTGTGTGAATTTGATCGCCGGACTCGGCATGATGGAGGGGCGTGGGCGCCCATTTCTGGCATGATATTGGTTCTGAAGACAACATCAAAACGCCCACACCATGAATATTATCGGACGCGACCTGATCATGCAACGCTGGTGTGTGATCCAGCATGAATTGGTGCCTGAATTGAAGCAAGAATGCGGCGCGCTCACGCCGAAGTTGGAGAAGCTGGTGCACATTCTCGACTGGGTTCGGATCGAAGAATGGACGGTGCATGCTTGGCAGGGAATCGGCCGCAAACCGCATGACCGTAGCGCGCTCGCTAATGCCTTCGTCGCCAAGGCGGTTCTGGGCCTGGCCACGACCAGGGCGCTGATTGAGCGGCTCGCGATGGACCGCTCACTTAAGCGCTTGTGCGGTTTTTCGATGACCAAGGTGGTGCCCGACGAGGCCACATTCTCGCGTGCCTTTGCCGAATTTGCGCAAGCGAAACTGGCTGAACGTGTCCACGAAGCGCTGGTCAAGGACCACTTGGGCGGCGCGCTGATTGGCCACATCAGCCGCGATGGCACGGCAATCGAGGCGCGAGAAAAGCCTGCGAAGAAAATGCGGGTGCCGACGCCGCCCAAGAGTAAGAAACCTCGCCGCAGCCGAAAGGAACGCATCGAAGTGGTGGCGCCGAAAGTGAATAGGATCGGACAGCAACGTACGCAGACGTTGCCGGAAATGCTGCGCGATTTGCCCAGCGTTTGCGACCGCGGTACGAAGTGCAACGCGCAAGGCTACAAGAATAGTTGGAACGGCTACAAGCTACACATCGACACAGCCGATTGCGGTGTGCCGGTCAGCGCCGTTATCACCAGCGCCTCCGTGCATGACAGCCAGGCGGCCGTGCCGCTGGCGACGATGACGGCGGCGCGCGTGACGAACCTGTATGACGTGATGGACGCGGCGTACTGCAGCAAGCAATTGCATGAGCATAGCCGCAGTCTGGGCCACGTTCCGCTGATCGACCACAACGCGCGCGGCGGGCCAAAGGAAGAGTTTGAACCTGCCGACGCCGTGCGTTACAAGGAGCGCACCGTGGCCGAGCGCAGCAACGCAAGGCTCAAGGATGAATTCGGCGGACGCAACATCCGGGTGCGCGGTCCGGACAAGGTGATGTCGCATTTGATGTTTGGCTTGTTGGTATTGACTGCCGATCAGTTGATGCGATTGTTCGAATAGCCGAGCAGCGCACGCCAGAGAATCGGGAGTTGGGACAGGTTCTGCGGCACAAACGGCGCGGCCGTGGGCGCAGCTGACGACGAATGGACTGAAATGAAGGAATAGCCTTTGCCGAGGCCGTCAGGCTGGCCCGAATCTTTGAAAAA
>NZ_WHJI01000131.1:0-1395 GCF_011682155.1 Massilia sp. CCM 8734 | reverse complement strand
CCCCCCCCCCCCCGGGGCCCCCCGGCCCCCCCCCCGCCCCCCACACCTTTCCCGGGCCCCCCCCCCCCCCGGGGGCGCCCCCCCCCCCCCCCCCCGCCCCCCCCCCGCCGCGCGATTTCGCGCAGCGCGCGTTCGCAGGCGGCGTCAAGCTGCGCCGCACTAACGCGGTGCGCACGGATGGCGGCGCTGTTGAGCACGCGGATACCGCCGCTGGCGACCGCGCCCATGGCGTATTCCTCATGGCCTGGCAAGCCGAGCTTGCGCACGAGCAGGACGTCGAGCGCAAGGCCGAGCGCCTTGGCGATGGCGAAGCCGACCGGAACGCCGCCGCGCGGCAAGGCCAGCACCAGCGCGTCGGCGCCAGCGGCGTGGTGGGCCAGCGCCAACGCCAGGAGCTTGCCGGCCTGCATGCGGTTTTTGAAGTGTCGGAGGGGTGCCATACCTATTCGACAGATGAACGGCGCTTCGGTTGCACGAATGTCGAGAAATGATGATGTTCTTTTCAAAGCCCGGCGCGATCGGGCCGGGCGACCCGCCTTCGCATTTCGTCATTTTTATGGCGCACGATTGATCTGGCGCAGGGCTTGCGTCTGCGCGCCGATCAAAACCGCGCAGGCGCTGTCTGATTCAGCAGGGAGGAGACATCCATGAACGAAACTTTACTGCGCAATTGGTGGTTGCTCGCTGTGCGCGGCGCCATTGCCATTGTGTTCGGTGTGCTTGCCCTTGCGTGGCCCGCAGTCACGCTGCTGACCCTGGCGGTCCTGTTCGCCGCGTTCGCGCTGCTGGGCGGTGCGGTCTGGATCTTCGGCGCCATCAAATACCGCGGCGAAGACCGGCACTGGTGGATGCTGTTGCTGCTCGGCCTCGTCAGCCTGGCCGTCGGCGTGCTGGCCACGTTCAACCCGGCCATCACCTTGCTCACGCTGATTCTCCTGATGGGGGCCAATGCCGTGGTCAGCGGCGTGCTCGATATCGTCATCGCCATCCGCGTGCGCAAATTCATCCGTGGCGAGTGGCTGTTGCTGCTCAGTGGCGTGGTGTCGATCGTGTTCGGCCTGATCGTCCTGCTGTTTCCGCTCGGGGCCGGCGCCGTCCTGCTGGCCGCCATGGTCGGGGTGTATGCGATCGTTACCGGTGTGTTGCTGCTCGTGTTGTCCGTGCGGGTGCGGACCTGGTCGCGCATCAATGCGGGACGCAGCAGCCCGGCGGCGGGGACGGTGTAGCGAGCACAGGCATGGCGCGCATCCGGACAAGCCTGCGCGCGCCATGCCTCGCTGGTGGCGTTAGCCTAGTCTTACTGTGTCACAAAGTAAGTTTAATCTGAAAGCAGCAAGGGCAACGCTGTAGTTGAGTTGCGATTGCACTGGCGATGAGCGCGCGTAGCGTTGTAAT
>NZ_WHJI01000130.1:0-1412 GCF_011682155.1 Massilia sp. CCM 8734 | reverse complement strand
TTCATGTTTATGTGGCCCAAGACCCGCAAAGAAGCCTTCCTCCGCATCGGCACCACCATCATTTTCTCCACCGTATTCGGCCCGCTGCTGGTCGTGGCGCTGCGCTCATGGTGGCCCGGCCTGTTCGCCGCTGCGCGCGACATCGCGGCTATGTACGGCGTCGACCCGGCGCTGGGCGTGGTCTTCATCGCGGCGCCCGTGCTCGTGCTGGCCGGCCTGCCGGCATGGTGGGTGCTGGGCGCTTTCGTGCGCTGGTTCGGCCGTCGCGAAGACAAGGATATTGGCGAACTGGCCCGCGATGCGGCCGCAATCATTCGCAATGCGCGGGGTGGCGCATGACGCTCGACCAACTGGTGCGCATTCTCCCGTATGCGCGGCCGCGCGCGGCCAAGTACCTCGACTGGCTCAATGCGAGCATGGTCGAATTCGACATCACGACGCCGGCACGCCAGGCGTCGTTCATCGCTCAGGTAAGCCATGAATCGTCACATCTGCGCTATGTCGAGGAACTGGCGTCCGGCGCCGCCTACGACACGGGCCGGCTCGCCCTCCGGCTGGGCAATACGCCCGAAGCGGACGGCGACGGCCAGAAATGGAAAGGGCGGGGTTTCATCCAGGTGACGGGCGCGGCGAACCATGCCGCGTGCGCCGCCTACTTCCACATTCCGATCGAGCGCATGTCGGCCTGGCTGGTCACGCCGGAAGGCGCCAGCCGTTCGGCCGGCTGGTTCTGGAAGACCCACGGGTTGAACGAGCTGGCCGACGTCGGCGACCAGGTCGCGGTGACCCGCCGCGTCAACGGGGGTGTCAACGGCCTGGCCGACCGCCTTGCCTTGTTCTACGCGGCGCGCAAGGCGCTGGCATGAACGCCGCGCTGCTGTCGCCCGTGCCGGCGTGGGCGCGCTGGGCGCTGCTGCTGGCCGCGTGCGGGTGCATTTTCCTGCTCGGCCAGCTGCGCGGCGAACGCAGGGCGGGCGAGGCGCACATCGCCTATGTCGGCAAGCAGGCCAACCAGGCGGTCAAAGTCGCCAAGGCGCAAATCCAAGTTTTGGTGCGAACCGAAACAAAATATCGGGATCGCGTCGAAAAAATCTATGTCAAGGGTGACGAAATTGAAAAGCAAGTACCTGTTTATGTGTCGGCTGCTGATAGCCGTGCTTATGGCGTTAACGCTGGCTTCGTGCGCACTTACGACGCCGCCTGGACCAATGAACCTGCCGGATCTGCCTCCGACACTGACCGCGAACCCGCCGCCGTTTCGCTTACTGACATCGCGGAAGCCGACGCCCACAACGCGCGTTCCTGCTTCGCCTGGCGCGAACAGGCCCTTGGCCTGCGCGAAGCCTATGTCGGCCTGCAAGCCGTGATGAACGGCGGTCAAGTGAAGGATGTCCCCGAGTGAGCCCCCCAAT